>CAYUVJ010000155.1:0-5909 GCA_964447955.1 uncultured Gemmatimonadota bacterium | reverse complement strand
AGTTCCTCCAACAGTCCCAGGTTGGTCTCGGTCCGGAAGGGGGTGGCCCCGGCGCCGACCGGGTCGAGCACCACCGGAATCCCTTTCTCATTGGCCGCGCGGCCGGCGATCAGCATCGCCTCGACCCAGTCGGGCTCCAGGGTGCCGGGATTGAGTACCAGGGCCCCCGCGAACCCGACCATGTCGACTACCTCCTCCCGGGCATGGGCCATGACCGGGGCGGCCCCCACCGCCAGGGTGATGTTGGCGGTCGGGTTCATGACCACGAAGTTGGTGATCTGGTGGACCATCGGGTGCTGTTCCCGCACCCGGGTGAGGATCTCGGCGGCTTGCTGGTTCCAATCCTGCCCAGACATTTCAGACTCCTGTCTGTTTCCGGTTCTGGGTGACGATCATCTTCAGTCCCCGGGCTGCCGACTCGGGGTCCGCGGCCGACATGATGGCCGAGACGACCGCGATCCCGGCCACTCCGCTGGCCAGCACGGCGGCGGCGTTGGCGGCTTTGATCCCGCCGATGGCCACCACCGGCACTCCGGCCTCCTGGACGAGGTCCCGGAGTCCCTCAAGGCCCAGCGGCTCGCCGGTGTCGATCTTGGTGGGGGTTGCGAAGACGGCATTGCAGCCGAGGTAGTCGGCGCCGGCGGCCACTGCGGCCCGGGCTTCCATGGCGGTGGCGGCTGTCACGCCCAGGATACGCTCGGGGCCGAGCAGCCGCCGGGCCACCTCGGCCGGCAGGTCATCCTGACCCACATGCAGGCCGTCGGCCTCGGCGGCCAGGGCGATGTCGAGCCGGTCGTTGATGATGAACGTGATCCCGGCTTCCCGGGTGAGCCCGCGGATCCGCCGGGCCAGTTCGAAGAACTCCCGCGAACCGGCTTCCTTCTCCCGCAGCTGCACGCAGGTCACCCCGCCGGCGATGGCCTGGCCCACGACCTCGTCGATCGGACGGCCCAGGGCGAGCGGTCGGTCGGTGACCAGATAGAGCGAGAGATCGGATCCCGGCGACATCTCAGGCCTTTCTCCAGAGTGGATGCTCTGAGGGGACTATGTACACTCTCCCCGCGCTCGGGGCCACTCCCGGATGCGATCGGCCGGCCGCGGCGTCCGCTGTCTGGAAACTACGCCCGGCTCAGGCCCGTGCCACCGCCAATCCTGGACGGTTGCCTATTGTCCCTCTCCGGGCCCATATTGGGAGCAGCCCCATCCCCTCACTCCGCTCGGAGGCCGCCATGAGCCGCGACGAGAACACCCACTGGAACATCGACACCGAGTGCATCCACGCCGGGCAGGCGCCCGACCCGGTCTACGGCGCCGTCGCACCCCCCATCTTCCAGACCTCCACCTTCGTTTTCAAGAGTCCCGAGGAGGGGGCGGCCCGCTTCGCCGGGACCGACCCGGGGTTCATCTACACCCGGATGGGCAATCCGACCATCCGCATGCTGGAGGACAACGTAGCCGCCCTGGAGGGGGGCAAGTGGGCCCTGGCCACCTCCACGGGGATGTCGGCCGTCTCGACGGTCTTCTTCGCTCTGCTCTCGGCCGGCGACCACGTGGTCGGTTCCGCCTCGGTCTACGGGCCTTCCCGGGTGGTCCTGGAGCGTGATTTCTCCAGGTTCGGGGTGAGTGCCAGCATGGTCGACACCAGCGACCCGGACGTGATGCGGGCGGCGATGACCGACCGCACCCGGGTGCTCTTCATCGAGACGCCGGCCAACCCGACCCTGGCTATCACCGACCTGACCCTGGCCGCCGAGATCGCCCACGACGCCGGGGCGACCCTGGTGGTGGACAACACCTTCATGAGTCCCATCCTGCAGAAGCCCTTCCTCTACGGGACCGACATCGTCCTGCACTCGGTGACCAAGTTCCTGAACGGCCACTCCGACGTGGTCGGCGGTATCCTGGTCTTCAAGGACGAGGAACTGATGGTCCGGGTGCGTAAGGTCCTCCACTACCTGGGCGGGACCATGGACCCGCACCAGGCCTGGATGGTGCTGCGGGGGATCAAGACCCTGGCCATGCGGGCCCGCACCGCACAGGAAAACGCCCGGGCGGTGGCCGAGCTCATCGCGGGTCACCCGGCGGTGGATAGGGTCCGCTATCCGGGGCTGCCGGGACATCCCCAGGCCGACCTTATCGCCCGGCAGATGAAGGGCCCCGGCTCGCTCATCTCCTTCGAACTCAAGGGGGGGGTCGAGGCGGGCAAGAAGGTCCTCAACACGGTCCGGATCCCGGCCCTGGCGGTCTCGCTGGGCGGGGTGGAGAGCCTGATCCAGCACCCGGCCTCGATGACCCATGCGGCCATGAAGAGGGAGGACCGGCTGGAGGCGGGGATCAGCGACGGACTGGTACGGATCTCGGTGGGCTGCGAGGGCAAGGACGACCTGCTCGCAGACGTCAAACAGGCGCTGGACAGTCTGCTCTGAGGACTACTCCTCCTCGCCTTCCTCGCCCTGGATCTCTGCGAGATGCTCGGCGATGATGGCCTTGGCCTGCGATAGGTCGTCGGCCCGGACCATCAGCTTGATCTTGCCCAGCCCGTCCATGGTGAAGGGGTAGACGCTCTGGGTCATGGTCCCGGTCGAGAGGGTGGGGATCCCGTGGGAGCGGAGCAGGGAACGGATGACGTCAGCCTCCACGTCCCCCTGGGACTCGTGCACCAGCAGCAGTTCCTCGTGCCGCAGACGCTCCAGTTCCGCTTCCCGTTCCTCCTGGAGGCGCTCCCACTCCGCGTCGGGGATGAGCGGTGTCCCGCAGTCTGAACAGTTCTCGACCCCGGCGACGAACTCGCTCCCGCATTCCGGACAGCGCATGGCGCACCTCGTGATTGGGGTGGTCCCGTCGGCTTCAGCCAGACTATAAATGAAGACTCCGCAGGGAGAAAGCGCGGCCGGACGCCCTGGTGTCCGGCCGAATCCATGTGCGGACCCCGGGCCCGACCCGGACCGGCGGGACCCGCACGACTGAGAGGGTACCCATGTCGATCGCCAGCCGGATCAACGAGTTCCTCGGACGCATGCAGAACCTGCTCAAGGGGGGCGGGACCGAGGCGCTGGCCTCTCAGAAGAAGAAGGGGAAGCTGTCCGCTCGGGAACGGGTCGACTACGTCCTTGACGCCGACTCCTTCCTGGAGACCGACCTGTTCGTGGAGCATACCGCACAGGACTTCGGGATGGACAAGAAGCAGCTGGCCGGGGACGGGGTCGTCACCGGTTACGGGACGATCGACGAACGACCGGTGGCCATCTTCGCCCAGGACTTCACGGTAGCGGGGGGTTCCCTGGGGCGCATGCACGCCGAGAAGATCACCAAGATCATGGACGGGGCCCGGGACCGGCTCTGCCCGCTGATCGGGGTCAACGACTCGGGCGGGGCCCGCATCCAGGAGGGGATCGACTCCCTGCGCGGCTACGGCGACATCTTCTTCCGCAACACCCAGCTCAGCGGCGTGGTGCCCCAGATCTCGGTCGTACTCGGCCCCTGCGCCGGGGGTGCGGTCTACTCGCCTGCTCTGACCGACTTCGTATTCGTGGTCGACCGGATCTCGCACATGTTCATCACCGGGCCGCAGGTCATCAAGACGGTGCTGGGTGAGGAGGTCACCTTCGAGGAACTGGGCGGTGCCCGGGTGCAGTCCGCGGTGACCGGGAACGCCCACTTCTACGCCACCGGCGAACAGGAGGCCTTCGACCAGGCCAGTCGGCTGCTCTCCTTCCTCCCCGCGAACTGGCGGGAGATGCCCCCAAGGGTCGAGCCCCGGCCTCCGAAGCAGCCGGTGAAGAACGATGTGCTGCCGACCGACCGCAAACGGGCCTACGATGTGAAGACCGTCATCAGCGGCCTGCTGGACGGCTCCGACTTCCTCGAGGTCCAGAAGCGCTGGGCCCGCAACATCGTCGTCGGCTTCGGCCGCCTCGACGGCCGTACGGTGGGGGTGGTCGCCAACCAGCCGCGGGTGCTGGCCGGAGTGCTCGACGTCGACTCCTCGGACAAAGCCTCCCGTTTCATCCGCTTCTGCGACGCTTTCAACATCCCGCTGGTCACCCTGGTGGACACCCCCGGCTATCTCCCCGGCGTGAGCCAGGAGCACATGGGGGTCATACGGCACGGGGCGAAGGTGCTCTACGCCTACAGCGAGGCGACCGTACCCAAGTTCACGATCATCACCCGGAAGGCCTACGGCGGCGCCTATATCGCCATGTGCAGCCGACATCTGGGAGCCAACCTGCTCTTCGCCTGGCCGACCGCCGAGATCGCGGTGATGGGTCCCGAGGGGGCGGCCAACATCATTTTCAAGAAGGAGATCGAGTCGAGCCCCGATCCCGAGGCCACCCGGCAGGAGAAGATACGGGAATACGAGGAGAAGTTCGCCAATCCGTACGTGGGCGCGGCGCGCGGCTATGTGGACGCCATCATCGAACCGGAACGGACCCGCGAGGTGCTCGTCCAGGCGCTGCGGGGTGCCCGCAACCGCGAACACGGCCGGCTGCCCCGGCGGCACGGGAACTTCCCGGTATGAGTCCCGACTACAAGCGGCTCAACATCGACGGCACGCTCTACGAGACCGAGGTGCCTGAAGGCCGCTTCTCCCGCTGGGAGGGTCCGCCCGACGGGACCGAGTTGCGGGCCTTCATCCCCGGCATCATCCACGAGATCACCGTCAAGCCCGGCAGCCGCATCACCCAGGGCCAGGTCATGCTGCTGCTGGAGGCGATGAAGATGTACAATGAGGTCTGCGCCGAGACCGACGGGAGGGTGGAGGAGGTCCTGGTGCAGGACGGTGAGATCGTGGAGAAGGACCAGTTGCTCCTGCGCATCGTACCAGCCCGGCGGAGAGACTGATCGACTCCTTGTCCTCCAGGACGGTGTCGGCGAATAAGGGCGACCCTGGACCGGGAGGGACCCATGGCGCGACCTGACACCGACCGGCCACTGGAGTTCCGGCTCATCAACCCGATGGCGGTGGAATGGCGGGCGGGAGACACCCGCCCACCCAGCCGGCGCACCCGGGTCTTCCGCTTCTCCATGCTCTCCAGTCTGTATGTGGCGGCGGCCATGCCCCCCGGGGTGCATACGACCATCGTGGACGAGGACGTCGAGCCGGTCGACCTCGAAGCCGAGGCCGACCTGGACGGACTGCCGGTGCCCGACCGCGGATTGATCCGGCGAGGTGCCTACATCACCGCCGATGCCGTGCAGGCCACCCGGGGCTGTCCCCATCGCTGTACCTTCTGCTCCATCGCCCCCTTCTTCGAGCATTCCTTCCGGGCCCGACCGGGAGGACATGGCGGACCTGCTGAAGGACGCGGAGGCCGGACGACTGAAGCCGGAGTACCACTTCGGGCTGGATGTCGACTTCCCCTTCGACTACGGGGTCTTCGCGGGGCGGGAGATCATGTACATGCCCCTGCTGAGCAGCATCGGGTGCCGCAACCGCTGCGCCTTCTGCTGCACCGCGGCCGCCTACCGGGGAGGCTTCCACCTCAGGGACATCGACTGTGTGCTGGCGGACATGCGGGTCGTCCACGAGAGCACCCGGCACGCCTGTTTCGACGACCCGAACATCTACAACGACCGCCACTACCTGCTGGAGCTCTGCCGGCGGATGGAATCCGAGGGTTTCGAATTCCGTTGGGGGGCCCAGTGCACCATCGAGGCCGGCGACGCCCCCGAGGTGCTCGCCGCGCTCCACCGGGCGGGCTGCCGGTTCCTCTTCGTCGGAGTGGAGTCCCTGAGCCGGGCCGGCTTGGCCGCGATGGGCAAGCGGATCCAGGTCGAGCGGCACCGGGAGCGACTGCGCCGCTTCCGCAAGGCCGGGATCGCGGTGGGGGGATATTTCCTGCTGGGGCTGGACACCGACACCGCGCAGACCTTCCGGGATCTGGAGGACTTCATCCTGACCGCACCTA
>CAYUVJ010000154.1:0-5928 GCA_964447955.1 uncultured Gemmatimonadota bacterium | reverse complement strand
CGGGCTCTGCGTGCGGATGTGCGAGGAGCAGATGATGGCCTCGGCCATCGGGTTCGCCGGCCGGGGTCCCGACCGGCACATCACCACCCCTTTCGATGAACTCTCCGACGTCTGTCGCCACTGCGGCGGCTGCATGTACGTCTGTCCGGTCTGCACGCTGCGCTGTATGGGCCCGAACGCGGAGACCACGCTCTGCAGCGGCTGTCTGAATTTCCCACCCTCCTGCGCCGAGGTGTATGACCACACCCAGTGCTGGATGCCGCCGGAGTGTGGAACCTGTGTCCGTCCCGAAGGTGTCTACCTGCCCGCTGCCGGGCATGTCATGAACGAGGAACCTAAGAGCTGAAGCCCGGTACCCGCGGGTACTCGAGGAGGAATCAACATGTCGTACACGCAGATCAACGCCAGCGCGGCGACGCTCTCCAAGAATCGCACCGAAGACAGCATCTCGCACATCTCCGGGATGTGCGCCACGTGTGTGGACGGTTGTATCGGCATGTGCGAGATAGGGAAGTCGGCCTATCGCGGGCCTGAGATGATCTACCCCCAGCCCTTCGGGATCATCACCACGGCCTCGGAGAAGGACTACCCGATCGACTACGGCCACCTGACCATCCTGGGCACGGCTTTCGGCGCGCAGGGCATCGAGCCGGACAGCGACAAGGCCATCTTTCCCAACGTGACCCTGGAGCGGAAGATCGGCGCGGCCGGGGAGATCACGGCAAGCCTGCCCTGGATCGTCGCCGGCATGGGCTCTACCAACGTGGCTGCGGTCAACTGGGAGCACCTGGCCTCCGGGGCCGCCATATCCGGTGTCCCCATGGTCATCGGCGAGAACGTCGTCGGGATGGATATGAAGGCTACCATCAAGGACGGCCGGGTGGTGGAGTCCCCCGACCTGATCCGGCGGGTGAAGGCCTACACCGACTGGCAGATCGACGGGAAGGGCAAGATCATCCTGCAGGCCAACGTCGAGGACACCCGGCTGAAGATACAGGAGTACGGGATCGAGAAGCTGGGGGTCGAGGCCTGTGAGCTCAAGTGGGGCCAGGGGGCCAAGAACATCGGCGGTGAAGTCAAGATCACCAACCTGGAGAAGGCTCAGGAACTCCATAAGCGTGGCTACGTGGTGCTCCCCGATCCCACCCTCCCCGAGCACATCGAGGCCTTCAAGGCCGGCGTCTTCCACGAGTTCGAACGCCACAGCCGGGTTGGGATGAGCGACGAGGAGTCGTTCCTCAAGCGGGTCGAGGAACTGCGTACGGCCGGCGTCAAGTACATTACCCTGAAGACCGGCGCCTACCGGCCGGTCGATCTGGCCAAGGCGCTCAAGTGGGCCTCGCTGGGCAAGCTCGATCTGCTGACGGTCGACGGCGCGGGAGGCGGCACGGGCATGAGCCCCTGGCGCATGATGAACGAGTGGGGCGTGCCGGTGGTCGAGCTTCACAGCCTGCTCTACCAGTACGCCGACCGGCTGGCCAAGAAGGGGGAGTACGTCCCCGACCTGGCCCTGGCCGGCGGTTTCACCTTTGAGGACCAGATCTACAAGGGCCTGGCCCTGGGCGCTCCCTACGTGAAGATGATCGGCATGGCCCGCGCCCCGCTGGCAGCCGCGATGGTCGGCAAGACCATCGGCCTCCACATGGAGGACGGCTCCATGCCGGTCTTCATCAGCCGCTTCGGCGACACCCCCGAGGAGGTCTTCGTGACCGCCCCCGAGGTGAAGGCCCTGCTGGGTGGAGAACGCTTCAAGGAACTCCCCATCGGGGGCCTGGGCGTCTACTCCTACTTCGCCCGGCTTGCTCAGGGCGTGCGCCAGCTGGCGGCGGGGAACCGGAAGTTCAACCTCGACGTGATCAGCCGGGACGACGTGGCCTGCCTGACCCGGGAGTCGGCCGACGTGACGGGCCTGAAGTACATCACCGAGGTGGACGCCAAGGAAGTGGACGCGATCCTGGGCTGAACGCCGGGATCGACCGCCGACCGGGGCGACGCCACCGCCGACCTCGAACGGCGAGAGAGGAAGGAACAGCAGAAGGCCCGCGGCCGACGCCGCGGGCCTTCTGTCGTCATCCCCGGTTTCAGCCTGGCGGAGCGTCGATAGGTCACTCCTGCCGAAGGGCACTGACCGGATCCACCCGGACAGCGCGCCGGGCGGGCAGCAAGACGGCCAGTACGGCGGTCGCAGTGAGAATCAGGGCCACCCCGGCATAGGTCGCCGCGTCCAGCGGTGAGACCCGGTACAGGACACTCTGGATCAGCCGGCTCAGTCCCACCGCAGCGGCCAGTCCCAGGACCAGGGCCGGCAGGATCCGGAGCAGCCCCTGGCGGAGGAAAAGGCCGAGCACTCCGGACGGGGATGCACCCAGCGCCATGCGCACCCCGATCTCCCGGTCGCGCTCGGTGACCGTATAGGCCACGATCCCGTAGAGCCCCGAGCAGGCCAGGAAGAGCGCGACAGCGGCGAAGAAGGTCAACAGCAGGGTGTTGAAACGCCGCGAACCCATGGTAGCCCCCAGCAGTTCGTCCAGGCGGCGGATGTTCGAGATCGGCAGATCGGGATCGACCCGGCCGAGGAGCCGGCGGATCGCAGGCAACACCCCCTCCGGGTCTCCATCGGTGTGGACCACGAAGGTGACCGGGTTCCAGATTCCGATCGTATAGGAGAGATAGACCGCCTGGCGGGGATCGTCCTCCAGACCCCGCTCCCGCATGTCGCCGACCACACCGATGACCGTCCCGACCTCGTCCGGTTCGGCCCAGAGCTGCACCTGTCGTCCGATCGGGTCCCCTTCGGGCCAGAGCATCCCGGCCACACTCTCGCTGATCACGACGTTGAACTCGAAGCGATTGTGCTCGAAGTCGGCCACCGGGACTGCCTCCGATACGCTCATGTCCTGGAAGACACGACCCTGGAGGAGGGGTATCCCCAGGGCTTCGAAGTATCCCGGGGTGACATGCCGCCAGTCGGCCAGCGGCATCTCCTCGGCCGGATCCAGCACCTGCCCCAGTCGCAGGATCCCCATGTTGGTGCTCAGCCCATCCAGTGGGGAGGCACTGACCGCTCCCACCGACCGCACCACCGGGATGGCTTCGATCCCGGCCGTGAACTCCTCGAAGAAGGACGAACGGGACACCACCTCGCCATAACGGGACTCGGGCATGGTCACATCGAAGAGCACCCGGTCCTCGACCTGGAAACCCCTTTCCGCTCCCTGCACTCCCAGCAGACTCCGGATCATCAGTCCCGAACCGATGAGCAGGACGGTCGAGAGGGCGATCTCGGTCATCACCAGCAGCGTGCGGAGCCGATCCCGCCGACGCCCGCCACCGGCCCGTGTCCCGCCCTGGAGGACTTCGTTCAACCGTATACGGGGGGCCTGGAACGCCGGCACCGCCCCGGCGAGTACGGCCACCAGGAGGGTGATCCCGAGCGCAAAACCCAGCACCCCGTGATCCACCGTCACCCGGGTGAGCCGGGGGATCGCTGACGGTCCCAGGACCTTGAGCAGGTGGACCAGCCCGACCGCCATCGACACGCCCAGGACACCACCGACGATCGACAGGAGGGATGATTCGGTGAGTACCTGCTGGGTGATGCGACCTCGGCCCGCCCCCAGCGCGGCGGTGACGGCGATCTCCTGCCGTCGACGGGTGCCCCGGGCCAGCAGCATGCTGGCCAGGTTGGCGCAGGCAATGAGCAGGAGCAGGCCGACCGCGGCCAGCAGGAAACCCATCGCCGTGCGGGTGTCGTCCCCGATCAGGTTCCGGGAGAGCGGCATCAGGCTCACCCCGGACAGTTTGTCTTCCATGGCGTTCTCGGCCGCGACCTGCCGGGCCAGGGCATCCAGGTCGGCCTGAGCCTGTTCGACGGTGACTCCAGTCCGCAGTCGGCCGACCGCCCACAGGATATGGTTGTCCCGGCGCCCGGCGGGATCGGCTCCCAGCGGGATCCATAGATCATGACTGTTCAGGTAGAACTCACCCGCCGGGAGCACTCCGACCACCGTATAGGGCTGACCGCTGAGGATCACCGGTTCCCCCACGATATCCGGGCGTTTCCCAAAACGGCTCTGCCAGAGCGCGTGGGAGAGCAGTACGACCTCCGCCGGTGTTCCGTCGGCGTCCTCCCCGGTGGTGAAGAGCCGGCCGAGTACCGGTTGCAGGTCGAGCGCCCGGAAGAATCCGACCGATGCCAGGCCTGTCCGCAGCTGCAGCGGGTCCCCGTCCCCGGTCAGGACCATGTTGCCGGCCGTGTAAGCACCGAAGTCCGAGAAGGACCGGTTGCGGTCGCGCAGGTCGATGAAGGTCGGTTCGGCCAGCGAGCCGTAGTTCCAGCCTCGAGCTTCACACCGCTCCCACACCCGCAGGAGACGGTCGGGATCGGTGAAGGGAAGGGGATCGATCAGGACCTGCCGGGTCAAGCTGAAGATGGTCGTGTTGGTTCCGATACCGACCGCGATGAGCAGGATCGCCAGGATCGTGAATCCCGGGGTCCGGCGCAGGCCCCGCACGGCCTGACGGGTGTCCAGGACGAGGGAGTCCAGCCAGACCCGTCGTCGGATCCGACGCGCCCGGCGCCCATCGACCATTCGAGCGCGGCGGCGGTGCTCCTCGAGCCGGCCGAGCTCACGTTCTGCCTGGGACCGGGCCTCCGTCTCGTCCAGGCCGTCGGCCATCAGCTGGTGGATGCGTTCCTCCAGATGGAAGCTCAGCTCCTCGTCCAGGGCGTCCTCGAGTCCGCCGCCGAAGGGTTCCAGGCGGAAGGTGCGCCTCCACTCCCGCCCGCTCACGGGGTCTCCTCCAGGGTCACATCGAGCACTCGGAGGACGGCGGTCGTGTGGCGGAGCCAGCTCGCCAGTTCCCGGGCCAGCGCGCGTTCCCCTTTGGCCGTCAGCACGTAGAACTTGGCCCGCCGGTTCTTCTCCGAGATCCGCCACTCGCTCTCCAGCAGACCCCGCTCCTGCATCCGGTGGAGGGCCGGGTAGAGAGCGCCTTCTTCCAGCACCAGTCGATCACCGGAGATACGGCCGACGGACTGGGCGATGGCCAGACCGTGCTGCGGTCCCCCCAGCTGCAGGGTGCGCAGGATGAGCATTTCGACGGTACCGTAGAGACTGGAGGCTTCGATGCGGCCCATGCGGGGTTTCCTCCGGCAGGTGGTATCAGAGGCTCATATAAGCGGCTTAGGTATGCTACGGGGTTGAGGACAGGGAGGTTGCAGGGGAAAGAGATGTTACAGCAGAAGAAGAGCGGGACCGGACTGCCTGCTTCCTACGACGCCGCGACCGGGGAGTTTCGTCCCGGTGGCGGGGTGTCCGCCGCGTCGTCGACAACCGCGTGCAGAGCGGCCACCAGTTCCGGGTAGCGGAAGCGGTAGCCCGAGGCCAGCACCCGGCCGGCGTCCACCCGCTGGGAAGCCAGCAGTTCCCCGGCGAAGGAGCCCAGGACCAGGCGCAACAGCAGGGCCGGGACCGCGAACAGGGTAGGCCGGTGCAACACCCGGCCCAGGGCCTGAGTGAAGACCCGGTTGGTGGCCGGCTGGGGCGCGACCGCGTTGACCGGTCCGCTCAGCCCGGTGGCCGCGGCGGCCTGGAGCAGGATGCCGACCACGTCGTCCACGTGGATCCAGGGCCACCACTGCCGGCCGTCCCCCAGCCGCCCCCCCAGCCCCAGCCGGAAGAGGGGGAGCAGTCTCGCCAGGGCACCGCCACCCGGGCCCAGGACCAGTCCGAAACGGGGGGTCACGACCCGGATCCCCGCCGCAGCGGCGCGACCCGCCTCCGCTTCCCAGTCCCGGCAGACCCCGGCCAGGAAGGTGTCGGCCGCCGGCGCCTCCTCGGTCAGCACCTCGTCCCCCCGTGCGCCGTACCAGCCCACCGCGGAGACCGACACGAGCACCTTCGGCCGGGTGGCCAGGGTGGTCAG
>CAYUVJ010000153.1:2187-5970 GCA_964447955.1 uncultured Gemmatimonadota bacterium | reverse complement strand
AAGTTCTCCTGGCGGTAGCGCTTCAGGTCTTCGCGGACCCGGTCGAGCACCACGATGGTGTCGTTGAGCGAGTACCCCACGATGGTCAGCAGGGCGGCCACGATCTGGATGCTGATCTCGATGTTCATCATGCTGAAGATGCCCAGCGTGATGAGCACATCGTGGAAAAGCGGGACCACGCTGGCCACCGCGAAGCGGAGCTCGAAGCGCCAGGAGATGTAGATGAGCATTCCCACCAGCGCCCACAGGATGGCCCAGATCATCTTGGTCCGCAGTTCCCCTCCCACCTTGGGCCCCACGTCCTCCACACTGCGGATGGTGGCCGGGTTGTCGGGGAAGGCGGTGGACAGGACCTGTTGGATCTGCATGGCGGCCGTCTCTCCTTCGGCCTGCTCCAGCCGCTCGATCCGGATGATGTAGTTGCCTTCCTCGTCCACGTCCCGGGTGACCTCGGGGCTCTTGGCGGTGGCCTGGGCCACCACGCTGCGCAGCTCTCCCACCGCCACCGGCTGCTCGAAGGCCAGCCGCATCATGAGCCCGCCCTCGAAGTCGATCGAGTAGTTCGGCCCGCCGTGCAGGACCAGGCTGACCAGCCCGATCAGTATCATCGCGCCGGAGAAGAGGTAGGCGAACCGGCGGTTCTTGAGGAAATCGAAGTTCGCGTTGACGAACAGTTGCACGGTGCCCGCTCCTTAGATGCTGACCTTCTGGACGTCCGCTCGACTGAGCAGGCCGTCGAAGACCAGCCGCGTGACGATCAGCGCAGTGAAGACCGAAGAGATGATGCCCACCGAGAGCGTGAGCGCGAAGCCCCGGATGGGGCCGGTACCGAACTGATAGAGCACGATAGCCGTGATCAGGGTCGTGATGTTGGCGTCCAGGATAGCGCTGGTGGCGTTGGCGTAGCCCGCGTCCACCGCCGCCCGGGGAGTCTTGCCCGCCCGCAGCTCCTCCCGGATGCGCTCATAGATCAGCACGTTGGCGTCCACCGCCATACCGATGGTCAGAATCATGCCGGCGATGCCCGGAAGGGTCAGGGTGAAAGAGAACCCGGCCAGCACCGCCAGCACGAAGAGCATGTTCAGGAAGAGCGCCAGGTCGGCGATCAGCCCCGACCCCCGATAGAAAGCCACCATGAAGAAGACCACCAGGCCGAAACCGATCAGGGCCGAGATGGTCCCTGCCCGGATGCTGTCGGCCCCCAGGCTCGGACCCACGGTCCGGTTCTCCACCAGGTGGGCAGTGGCGGGCAGCGCACCCGAGTCGAGCACGATGGCGATGTTGGTGGCTTCCCTCATTTCGTTGATGCCGGTGATGCGCGAATCCCGGCCCAGGCGCCCCCGGATGTAGGGGGCCACCGCCACCCGGCCGTCCAGGATGATGGCCATGCGGCGGTCGATGTTGGCCTGAGTGACCCGGGCGATGATGCGTCCGCCCTCGGCGTTCATCCGGAAGTTGACCACCGGCTGTCCGGCGGCGTCGGGGTCCTGCGGCCCGCCGATGGTGACATCGGCATCCTCCAGGTACTCCCCGGTGATGACCGGGTCGGCCTCGGTCAGGAAGAGTTCGCGGAACCGGCGCCCGCTGGTGGTCAGCCGTTCGTCGGACCACATCGCCCAGTGGAACTCGGCGTCGCCGGGGATCAGCCGCTGTACCTGCGGCTGGGCCAGGATGGAGTCGATCCAGGCGATCTTCTCCTCTTCCGCGTAGAGCACCCCGGGGGTGTTCGGGTCGGCGAAAAGGTAGAGGCCGAGCGGCTGTTCGGGGATCCGCGTGGAGTCGGCGGCGGCGGTGTCGAGACCGGCCAGGGCGGTCAACTGGGGGTCCTCCCCCATGACCAGGTCGAGCCCGATGCCGTGCCGGCTGATCTGACCGGAGCGCAGGCCGTCGTAGAGGGTCCGGTTGACCCGCTGGACCAGATCGTCCAGCACGTCCCCCGACTTGAGCATGTTGTAGGTCAGCAGGGCCGTCCGGCCGACCAGGTCGCGGGCCCGCTCAGGGTCCTCGACCCCGGCCAGTTCCACCACCAGCCGGTTGTTCCCCTGCTGCTGGATGACCGGCTCGGAGACCCCGTACTGGTCGACCCGGTTGCGGATGACCTGCTCGAAGCGGTCGAGCGCTTCCCGGCGTGCATCCGGCGGCAGGGCTTCCAGGTCGATCTCCATGACCAGGTGCATGCCGCCGCGCAGGTCCAACCCGAGCTTGATGGCGTTGTCCTCGATGTTCTTCCAGGCATCGGGGTCCTGGATCGCCATACGCTGGCGTTCCGTCTCGCTCATGGTGGACATGCGAAAGGTCGGCCAGAGCGACCAGACCGAGGCGATGACCAGAACCACGACGAGTCCGATGCGGAAGCGATTGTCCCGTTTCACGCTCTATTCTGCCTCGTGAAGAGAGGATGGATCGCGGGCTGAGACGTTCTGCCCGCAGAGCGTTGAAAGGTAGATACGGCCTTCCGGGGTGTCAACGTCGCTCCTGATGGTGCGGAGGTTGCCGCCTTCACCGTTCCCGGGATATCTTCGCCTCATGCCGACCCTGCGCGCCCCACTGGCCTACCGTCTCGTCCGCAGTCTCATCCGGCCTTTCCTGCGCTGGTACTGCGGACTGGAACATCCTGCCGCCGGAACCGTCCCCGCCGACGGGCCGCTGGTGGTGGTGGCCGACCACCGCTCCTACCTGGACGCCTTCCTGCTGGCCGCCGCCTTCCCGCGCCCCCTCTCGTTCCTGACCACGGTCGAGGCCTTCCGTCGGGGTCCCGACAGCTTCCTGCTGGAGCGGCTGGGCTGCATCCGCCTGCGTCGTCACTCCCCCGACCCGACCGCCCTTCGTCAGGTCCTGCGGACCCTGGAACGGGGCGGCGTGGTCGGCATCTTTCCAGAAGGTGAGCGCTCCTGGGACGGAGGGCCGTCCCCCCTACTGCCCGGTGTGGCCCGTCTGCTGGTGCTGGCCGGAGCCCCGATCGTGGCCGTGCGCATCGAAGGATCCTACCGTCTCTGGCCCCGCTGGGGTCGCGGCCCCCACCGCACCCGGGTGGTCTTCCACTGGACCGAGCCGCAACCCGCCGGGGAGGACGAGCAGGCTCTGGAGCACTGGCTGGTGGACGCTCTGGCCGCCCATCCGGGTCCCCCCTCGCGCCGCCGCCGGAGCGCCAGCGATGTGGGCCGTCTGATCTGGCGCTGTCCCACCTGCGGTCACTTCGACGCCGTGCGGGGCCGCCGTGACGGGACGGTCTTCTGTCTGCGCTGCGGCGCCGCCGGGGTCCTGCACGACGGAACCCATCTGGTCTGGGATGGGAGCGGCCCCCGGCCGCTGCGGGTCTGGGCCCGGGCGGTCGACCTCTCGGGGGCCGAGCGCCGGGCGCTGGCCCCTCCGGGCCCCCGACCCCACCGGCACTGGCCCTTCCTGCGGCTCTCCGACGGCGGGAGCGACCTGCCGCTCGTCCCCCGCGGGATCGGGGAGGCGGTCCTCACCCCCGAGGCGCTGGTGCTGCGCGCCCGCCGCTGGCGGGCCTATGTGCCGGCGGAGAGCATCCGCTCGGTGGCGGTGGAGGGGAGCCATAAGCTCCAGGTGGCCACCGCCCGGCGCACCTACGAACTCCGCTACCGCCGCGGCAGCCCGCGCGGTCCCCGGGCCCACCTGGAGGCCTGGCTGGAGGCGCGCGGCATCCCCTTCCGACGAGGTTGAGGCTTCTCCCTCTCAAGACAGAAGCCTGACAACACGACCCCGGCCGGGAGATCCCGACCGGGGTCATCAGCCGCGACCTGTACGGCCCCGAGACGCGCG
>CAYUVJ010000153.1:0-2177 GCA_964447955.1 uncultured Gemmatimonadota bacterium | reverse complement strand
GCAGGTCGGCCGGTCTCAGGGCAACAGTACGGCCTTCACCCCCACCGGACGCATCAGCCGGTAGATCGGGATGACGCTCCCCTGCTGGACCCGCTGGGGGCGGGCCCCCATCGCTCCGGGATCGGAGCGTTCGCCGCCGGCGCCTCCGGCCGGGGCTCCGGGAGGACCGCGCAGGGCCCAGTCGAGGAAGTTCCAGTCGACCAGGCTGTCGTCGGTGTCGGGTTCCAGCATATAGGAGGCCGCCATCGCCGCGTTCTGGGCCATCCGCACCAGGTAGGTCCCGGCCGGCAGGACGGTCTCCTCGGTGAAGACCTCGACGTCCACGTCGGCCATCAGGTGGTCCTGGTAGACCCGGGTGGCGAAATCGAGGCGGGTGATGCGGTACTTCTCGGCCTCCAGGGTCACGGGCTCCCGCAGCCGTTCCACTTCTATAGCATGCCGGCGCAGGAAGCCCGCCACCTCGTGCAGCTTGCCGTCGAAAGCGTACGCCCATGGTCGCTGGCGGGTCTCCGAGGCGATGTACTTCGTGCGCAGAACCCCCTCCACCAGCTGGGGTTCCTCGTCGCGGGAGGCCCGGGCATAGAACTGCACCTTACCCGGATGGGTGGTCACCTCCCAGCCGATGGGCACCTCCGGACGGGCCCCGGTCACGGTACGCCGGCGGGCGGCCATGATGGTCGAGCGGATCTCCTGCCCGTGGGCGGCCACGTAGCGCAGCAGACCCTCCTGCCCCTCGCGCTGGGCCCGGGCCTGTTCCTCCAGGGTACCGCCAGGGCACTCGAAGAGCAGGGCGATCATGTTCTGGAACCCGGAGTAGGAGTGCTGCTTGCGCAGGTTGGGGTCGGTGGTGGTCCACTGCCAGACCCCCGTCTCCGGGTTGCGGCGCGATCCCGAGTACCAGTGCAGCATGAGCCCCTGCGACTCCATGTGGGCCTTCACCGCCTCGTACATCGGCCCGTTGGCCAGGGCCACCAGTTCGGCGTCGGCGCTCGGGTGCAGGGTGGTCTGATAGGTCAGGTTATAGGGATAGGAGCCGCCGTTGTGCGAGTCCATGTGCACGTCGGGCCACCACTCCAGCAGGACATCCTCGACCAGAGCGGAGATCTCAGGGGTCTCCATGACCACATAGTCGCGGTTCATGTCGTAGCTGTAGGAGTTGGTCCGGCTCGGCCGGGGGGTGGTGGCCGCCCCATCGGGATTGATGCTGGGCACGTAGAGGACGTTGACCTGAGAGAGCAGCGGCTGGAGGTCGCCCAGGGCCAGTTCGCGCAGCAACTGCAGCCCCCCCTCCCGGCCGGAGAGCTCGCCGCCGTGCACGTTCTCCACCAGCAGGACGGTCGGCTTGCCGCTGAGCCAGGCTGTGCCCGGAGTGGCCGGCGGCGGGTCGCCCAGCACTACCAGCCAGACGGTGCGTCCCTCCCAGGTCGTGGTCAGTTTGCGGACCCGCATCTTGTCGGTCCGGGCCTGGACCTCGAAGAGGAACTCGGTGAGTTCTTCATGGTTGGTGTGCCGTGACCAGCCCGCCTGCTCGGCTCCCGTCTGAGGGAGCTGCTGGGCCCGTATCGGCGCCGCCGTCAGCAGCAACACCGCTCCGGTGGCCAGCAGCAGGGTCCGTCCGAAAATGCTGGGCCGCTCCATCCGTTCTCTCCTTTGCAGGTGCGTCCTCAAGTAGGGTCCCGGTCGGTCCGGCGCCCGATGACCAGGGTGCAGACACCGCCGGTGAACGCATGGTTCTCTACCGGCAGGGCCCCCGCCCTCTTCAGGATCCGAGCCAGCTCCTCGGGGGTCACATAGGCCTCGATGCTCTCGGGCAGATAACGGTAGGCCGCTCCCCAGGAGAGCAGGCGCCCTAGCACCGGCACCGCCGTCCGGGACCAGGTCCGGTAGAGGGGCTCCATCCAGCGGGTCCGCCCACGGGTGAACTCCAGCACGGCCAGGATCCCACCCGGCCTCAGCACCCGGACCAGTTCCCGCACCCCGGTCTCCAGGTCGGGCAGGTTTCGCAGTCCGAAGGCGATGGTCACCGCGGTCAGTGTGGCGTCGGGGAAGGGGAGGCGGCGGGCGGCGGTCCGCAGCAGCAGCGGGCGGGGACACCGACCGGCAGCGCGCGGTCGAGGGCGAGCAGCAGGTCACCGGTCCCGTTCAGCCGGCCTGACGGATGAGGTCGACCATCTCGC
>CAYUVJ010000152.1:0-6009 GCA_964447955.1 uncultured Gemmatimonadota bacterium | reverse complement strand
GGCCTGCCCCGCAGCGCGCCCACCTTCCGGATCGCGACCATACGGGTCCATGGTCCCGACGGGGTCCCGGCCCCGGCCATCCAGCACGCCTCCCACCAGGGGTACGCCACCCTCACCCTGACCTCACCGGTCACCGACGAAGTGGACTGGGAGGTCACTTTCGAACCGGCCGACCTCTACCGCTTCCCGGTCCAGGCCCCCGGCGCGCCCCAGGTGCTGGCCGAGGGGATCACCGGGGCGGTCCTCTACTGGCCCACCCAGTACCACGTCAAGGCGGGCTACCGGGTCGAGCTGGACGGCCGCCCGCTGGGCATCGCCTTCTCCCCCACCGCCGCCCTGCGCGACCTGGAGCCGGGCCGGACCTACAAGGTGGGGATCCGCTCGGTCTGGTACGACGGGAGCGCCAGTCCCGGCGCCGGCGAGCGGGAGTTCACCCCCGAACTGCCGGTCCTGCTCCATCTGGCCGACCTTGAGCCGCTGAGCGCCCGGCAGGGCTGGGGGAGCCTGCAGCGCGACCGTTCGGTCGACCGCAACCCGCTGAAGGTCGGGGGCGAGACGGCCGAGCGGGGCCTGGGCACCCACAGCGAATCGGAGGTCCGCTACCGGGTCTTCGGACGCTTCCGCAAGTTCATGGCCCGGGTCGGGGTGGACGACGAGGTCCGTCCGCCCCATCCGGTGGAGCTGGTCTTCGAGGTCTGGGGGGACGGGAAGCGGCTGTGGCGGAGCCCGGTGGTGCGCAGCGGGCAGCCCCCGGTCCCGGTGGAGGTAGAGATCCGGGGGGTGCAGGAACTGGTGCTCAAGGTCCTGCCCGGTTCCGACGGCATCGACTACGACCACGCCGACTGGCTGGAGGCCCGGGTGATCCGTTGAAGGACCGGAGGACGCGGCGACGACGACATCCTGACCCGGGGATATGACCGGAGGATTCCGATGGCGGATGAACACAACTGTGGCACCTGCGCCTTCCGGGCGAAGTACGATGCCCGACCGAAGTCCTTCCTGGGACGCCTCTGGCGCTGGCATACCAACTTCTGCCCGGGGTGGCGGGGATACATGACCGACTTGCCTGAGGAGGAGCGAAAGGCGCTCGAGGAGCGCTACGGCTTCCCGGCCGGCAGGTTCACTCCGAAGGAGGGCTGACCGGGCGGACCGGGTCCCCGGTAACTTCGCCTCCGACTGGACCGTAACAGAAAAAGCCGTATCGAGTGGGGGACGAAGTTCGGACCGGACCACCGACACAGGGAGTCGACCATGGGCAACCTCCTGCTCGACCTCCGCTACACCCTGCGCACCATGCGCGCCAATCCCGGGTTCGTGGCCATTGCAATTGTCTCGCTGGCCATCGGGATCGGGGCCAACACGGCCATCTACAGCATCTACAGCACGATCTTCCATCACGACCGGGGCGTGCGCAATCCGCAGGAGCTCGTCCAGGTCTGCGGGAGCGACGACCGGGATTTCGGGGGCACCTACCCCGAGTACCTCGACTACCGGGCCGCCACGAGCAATGTCTTCGAGGACATGATCGGCTATCTGCCCATGCTCGCTCTGCTCGATATGGGTGAACAGAGCGAGATGATCTTCCTCGAAGAGGTGACCGGGAATTACTTCGAGATGCTGGGCGTCGAGCCGGTACTGGGCCGCTTCTTCATCGAGGGGGAGGACGATGCTCCCGGTACAGAGCCGGCCATCGTGCTGCATTACGATACCTGGCAGGGATCCTACAACGGCGATCCCGACATCATCGGCCGTACGGTGCGCCTGAACGGCCACGCCTTTACCGTGATCGGCGTGGCGCCCCCCGATTTCGGGGGGATGTACCCCTTCACGGTGGCTCTCTGGGCCCCGGTCAATCTCCATCCTTTCTTCGATCCCGATGGTGACGAGCTGAACACACGCGCCCGGGAGGGTACGGATGTCTACATGAAGGGCCGCCTGCGCGAGGGCGTCACCCTGGCCCAGGCCGGCGATGCGGTCGACGCCGTACGGGCCGGCCTGGCTGAAGAGTACCCGGATATCTACGAAGGCTGGCAGGGCGTCTCGGTCAAGGCTGCCAGGGATATGGTCGTCGTCCCCGAATTCGACCGTCCCATCCGTCTGCTGAGCTTCTTCCTGATGGGGCTGGTGGGTCTGGTGATCGTCATCGCCTGCGTGAACCTGGCCGGCATCCTGCTCGCCCGGGCCTCGTCCCGCCGGCGCGAGATCGGTATCCGCCTGGCCATCGGCGCCGGGCGCGGACGTCTGGTACGGCAGATGCTGACCGAGAGTGTTCTGCTGGCCCTGTTGGGGGGGGCGATCGGAGTCGTCGTGGCCGGGGTTCTGATCCGATTACTGGTCGCGTTCCAGCCTCCGATCGGACTCACCATCAACCTCGACTTCGGGATCAACGGCTCGGCCCTGTTGTTCGCTCTGTTGCTCTCGCTCGGTACCGGGATCGTCTTCGGATTGCTGCCGGCCCGGCAGGCGACCCGCCCGGATATCGTCCGGTCCCTGAAAGGCATGGCGGGATCGGACTCGAGCGGGCGTCGCTTCGGTCTCAAGGACCTGCTCATCACGATCCAGGTGGCGGTCTCGGTCATCCTGTTGCTCGGAGCCGGACTGCTGGTGCGCAGTCTGGCCAACGCCAGCACAGTCTATCCCGGGTTCGACCTGCGCCGGGGTGCCCTCTTCGAGGTCCTCTTCGAATTCGCCAGCTACGATCGGGAGCGCACGGCTGCCGCCATGCAGGAGATCGAGAACCGACTGACGGCGACCCCCGGAGTGGAGGCGGTCGCGTTGGCGAGTGACCTGCCGCTCGATTTCAACAGCAGCACGACCCGCCTCTACCCCCTCGAGACAGATCACCCGGCGGCCGAAGATGGCCTGGTGGTCGGCTATTCCGAAGCCGGACCCGGGTTCTTCCAGACTATGGGCATCCCCCTGCTGCGGGGCCGGTCGTTCTCCGAGGCCGACCGGTCGGGCACAGTCCGGGCCGTAGTCGTGAACGAGACCTTCGCCGAACGCTTCTGGCCCGGAGAGGACCCGGTCGGCCGGCAGTTCGCCGGCTACAGCCGCGAGCGGGTCTATACCGTCATCGGAGTGGTGGCCGACGGCCGCTACCGTAGCCTCGGCGAAAAGCAGAGTGCCTACTTCTGGAGGGCCTACCATCAGGTCTCCGACTATAGAGCGGCCAGTTTCGTGGTACGCTCCGACCTGCCATCGGCGCAGCTCCTGCCCACCATCCGGCGCCAGGTACAGGAGGTCGACCCCGACCTGCCGATCTTCAACCTGCAGACGGTGACCCAGTTCCGGGGCCTGATGCTCTTCATCCCGCGGCTGGTGGGGGGGCTCGCCGCAGCCCTCGGTCTGCTGGCGCTCGTCCTGGCCATGATCGGTCTTTACGGGGTGATCGCTTTCGATGCCGCCCGCCGCACCCGCGAGGTCGGCATCCGCCTGGCGCTGGGGGCGCAGCGCGGCGGCGTGTTGATCCTGATCCTCTGGGGCGGGGTGAGACTGGTTCTGATCGGACTGGTCGCGGGGATCCCGATTGCGGGGCTGGCCGCCCAGGGTCTGACCGCCCTGCTCTTCGGGATCGAGCCCCTCGATCCGGTGACCTTCCTGGGCATCCCCCTCCTGTTGATCGGGATCACGATCGCCGCCACCCTGAACCCGGCCCGTCGGGCGTCCGGCATCAGTCCGGTCCAGGCCCTGCATCACGAGTAGCGAAGGAGGCCACATATGCGACCTCGTCCCGTCCGTGCCCTCTCCACCCCCCTCGTCCTCACCACTCTCGCTCTCGTACTGACCGGGCCGTCCGTCTCCGCCCAGCTGCCCGGACAGCTCCATGTCCAGGTCGGGGCGGGGCTCGCTCTGCCCAGCGGGGACTTCGCCGCCACCGACGGGGCCATCACCGACATGCCAGCGACCGGTTTCGCTCTGGAGGGGATCGGCTACCGGCTGCGCGGTGTCTTCGAGTTCACCCCGCAGGTAGCCCTGCTGGCCGAACTCCACCAGCCCCGATTCACCGTGGACGCCGACATGGTCCGGGAGCGTCTGGGGGTACCCGAGAGTTTCGGATACGATGCCCATTGGGAGTTCAAGCTGACCACGATCGGGGTGCGGGTCTCCCCCATCGACCTGGTCCTGGCCAAGCCCTATCTGACCGCCGGAGCCATCCGCACCAAGGTCCGGATCGTCCAGACCGTCAATGGCACTGACGTCAACATGGACTCCGAGGTCTCCACCGGAATGATGTATGGGATCGGAGCCCTGGTACCGCTCGGTCCGGTGGCGCTCGATATCGAGGCCCGGATGGTGAACACCGAGATGGCCTTCGAAGGACAGACCCTGGGCTGGAAGGCGAGCTGGGCCGAGCTGGGACTGGCCTTCTCCTACCGCTTCGGTGGATGAAGGTACTTACGACCGGCTATCTGGAGTCGCAGGCAGTGACGAGCCCGAGCCGGTGAACAGCCGGCCCGGGCTCCCTCCCTCCACCCCGGTCTTCTTCGAGGGGGTCCCGGGGGAATCTTGTGATCGTCAGCGCTCCCCCTCGAACTGCCGCACCACCCAGGGATCGAGCGCATCCTTGTGGACCATGACCGTGAGCACCCGCAGGGCCATCCAGTCACCGCGCATCCAGACATAACCGCGACGTCCCGAGGACGTGCCGTGGGAGTTCTTGATCAGGTACCAGTCCCTCCCGGCCACGATCCGGTGGTCCACGGCATGGACCAGGTGGTCATCGGTCGAGCGCCGCTCATCGAAGTCGGCCTGACGGGTCTCCTGGCCGATCAGCAGGCCTGACATCATGTCGGGATGGATCACGGCCAGCCCGTGGGTACCGAAGCCCGACCCCACATCACCCCGGAAGGTGCGGTCCTGGCTCCCCCATGAATCCCCCCAGTCGGTATCGACGGCGACCGAATAGCCCTGGTCGAGGGCCCGGTTGATGAGCCGCAGGTAGGCATGCAACGGCACGTTGTAGTAGCCGTCGCAGTCCCACCAGTTGTCCGGGATGTCGAGCTCGCCCCGGGTGTAGAACGGGAAATCGGTGTAGGAGGTGATCTCCCAGTAGTTGTCGTAGTCGAGTTTGAGGTAATCGTCCGCCCACTGCTTCGGCGTGTAGGTCTGACCGTTCCATTCGAAACTCGCGGGCGGCGGCGCCAGGTGCCGGTCGAGCACTTCACGGACGGCGCGGACGATCCTGGCCTCGTCAAAACCGAGGCTGTCGGCGAAGGTCCGGATCGTGCTCGTGACCTCACGGGTCATCTGTCCCGAGTTCTCCGGCTGGGCGAACTCCGACTCGGGCACGATCCCGTACTTACGCACGAACTCGGTGGTGTCGTGGGAGAGACCACCGTCGCCCAGCCGGGCGTTCTCACCCTTGCGCTCGACGTACTCGCGCGCCTTCTCCACCCAGGTCCAGTAGACGACGTAGTACTCGGAGAGGTCGAGTTCCTGGCGGTTCTCGCTCAGGTAGGCCGCGACCTCTTCGTTGCTGCGCAGCACCTCTGATTCGAGGAACGAGATGGTGGCGAAGTTCCAGCAGGTACCGCCCAACTGGCGCTTGATCGGCGTGTGGGCGATGTCGGTGCCCAGGTAGTTCGGGGCATGTATGGCGTCGTAGAAGGCCTGCTGGGACGTGATGGTCTTGGGGTGCGAGGGGACCCGCTGCCGTCCCTGGGCGGCGGCGGGAGCGGCGACGAAGGCGAGCGCCGCGATGGTGAGCAGGAAGACCTGCAGGGTGCTGGATCTCGGCATGGGTACCGTCCTCCGGTCGGTGGGACGGCCGGCGGACCAGACGCCGCCGGCGCTGTCAGGTTCACCCTACAATGCCACCTTCGGGCGGGAAGGACAATGCCCGAGCGCCCGCCGATCAGGTCGGCGGCGCGGTGCAGCTTGGGGCTCCCGGCCCTTCCGGCGAGTTCCTGAAGCACCTCGGCCGACAGCCCGGCGAGGTCATGCAGCCGGAGTTCCCTCAGAAAACGGGGATCGTCCCCCCCGGGTGTCAGGTGGACCAGGTCGAGCAGG
>CAYUVJ010000151.1:0-6009 GCA_964447955.1 uncultured Gemmatimonadota bacterium | reverse complement strand
CTGGCCCTGGGCACCCAGACCTGGGTGGACATCCAGGGGCGGCTGCCGGCCGACACGTTCGAGCTGGCCCTGCGGGGGACCGAACTGGACCGGACCAATCATTTCGGGGACCTGGGTATGCGGGCCTCGGCGGTCTCGGCCGTCCATGCCTCCCTGGCCCTCGGTCTCCCCGTCCCCGACCTGGTCATCGGTCCGGGCCTGGCCCTCCAGCAGCTCAGCCTCGGGGTCGGTCTCAAAGTCTTCCAGGGGCACAGCCTGGTGGAGCCGGTCCGGGGGCTGGCCGACGTGCACGTGACCCGGGACGGCCTGTGGGGGGAGAGTGAGATCGTCTTCCGGGCGGCTGGACTGCCCGGCGGCCGGGTGGACGAGGACAACGACGACCCTCTGATCGCCGCGGATACCACCTTCGCCACGGTGGCCGGACACGGGTTCGGACTCGATGTGGGGGTGGCCGGAGTGCTGGAAGGGGGCTTCTCCTTCCACGCCGCCCTGCTCAACCTGAGTCCAGGGATCACCTGGGACAAGGGGACCTACGAGGCCCGACTGACCGCCTCGGCCGACACCATCGGGTTGGGCACCTTCCTGGAACTCGATGAGGGGGCCGAGACCACTGACCTGGATTCTTTGACCGCCTACGACGTCGAACTGAGCAGGATCGGCTCCTTCCGGACCACGGTCCCGCCCGTTCTGCGCCTGGGCGGCACCTACCGCTACGGCCGGCTGGCCTTCAACGTGGAGTTGGAACAGGCGCTGGCCCGCGGCCTGGGCTGGAACCGGGTCCCCCGGCTCGGTCTGGGTTTTGAGTTCCGGCCGCTGGGCATCCTGCCCCTGCGGGCCGGTCTCAGCCTGGGTGGCCGCAACGGTGTGGTCGGGGCCTTCGGGTTCGGTCTCGACCTGCGGGTGCTGGTCTGGGAACTGGCCGTGGGCAACACCGGTCTGACCCCCGATGGGGTGCGCGGGCTGGGAGTGGCCACGGGACTGAAGATCTCGCTCTAGGACCCGGTCTCAGGCAACGTGCCGGCGCCAGCGCGCGGCCAGGACGACGGCCAGCGTCAATCCGGCGAACCAGGCCAGTGAGGCGACCTCGGCGGGAAGGAGCTCGATTCCGCTACGATCCCACAGCGGGATGCCCAGACCTCCCAGCAGGCCCCAGGGGGGAAGGACCGCGGTGGCCGGCAGTGCCAATAAAGTCCACTGCAGGTTCAGTGTTCCGGCAGCGAGCAGGGCGACCACCAGGGGGAGCCAGAGGGCGATCCAGCGGACCGGGTCACGGGAGAGCAGGGCTCCCAGGCTGGCCAGCAGGTAGGCGTTCACTCCGCCCAGGAAGAGTGAACCCCAACCTGCGTCGGGAAGGAATCCCAAGGGTAAATGCGTCTCAAGAATGGGAATCCGAATCCGCAGTGCCGCAATCCAGAGGAACCAGGTCAGGAGCATAACCGCCAACAGGAAGAGACCGCCTAACGTTACCCGAATCAGGATGATCCGGTCGATCCGAACCGGCCTGCTCACCAGATAATCCCGTCGGCCTTTCGATTCTCCCCGCCAGACGGCCAGACCGAAGTAGATCCCGGTGACCATCAGGGCCAGCGCGATGCCGGAGAAGACCCGGTCCTCCCAGGGGCTGGGTAGCCAGACTCGGCCTACCCGTGGGTCGCTGTATACCTCTGAGTACAGCAATAGTGGTCGGAGCAAATAAAGGAGGAGCAGGATACCGATAATGGCCAATTCCCATCGGTGGCGCTGCCACAAGGTCCGGGCCTGCTCGCGAATCAGGGTGCCGATCTGGGGCCGGCGGGCCGCGCTCTCGACCACCGCGCTCACAGCTCAGGCCTCCCGGTAGCGCCGGCTCAGGAACATGGATAACAGGACGAGTACCATCATGACCAACAGGGGGAGCAACACGACGAGCTGGGGTCCGAACCGGTAGTAGGCCAACGAGGTCGGAAGTCCCGTTCCCGCCGCGGGAGCCAACAGACTCAGCAGGACGAGGTCGCCGAAGAACCAAAGCAGGACATCCAGAGCCAGTACATGGCAGACCAGGATGAAGAGCAGCACTCCCATGGGGAACCAGAGGAAGAGCCAGCGTTCCGGATTGCGGGTGCGCAGCGATAGCAGAGCGGCGACCAGATAGGCGTTGAGCATCCCGATCGTGTTAACCGACCATAAGATCAACGGTCCGTGTGACTCCATCCGCAGGTAGCGATAGATACGTGAGCCCGACACCGGCAGCAGGCTGCCCGCCGTATGTCCGGCGAGGATGCCCCCTAGCAGAAGCAGGCCGCCGGCCAGCAGGCGGATCTGGATGTGACCGGAGCGCTCCACCGGTGCCGACCAGAGGTAGCCCCGGGCGGCGTCCTCTTCGACTTTCCAGACCGCCAGACCCCAGTAGATCCCCAGCAGCAGATAGAGCGGGATGAAGAGGAGATAGGGTCCACTATCCAGACCGACCCTGATGGTCAGGCGGGTCGACACCAAAGTCAGGGCGAACAAGGCAACGAGAACGAGCCATTCCCAGCGCAGCCGCTGGAAGAGGAGCTGGACCTGCTCGACGAAGACCACCGGCAGGGGAGCAGTACGTCGCGGGAACGGATAGGGATCGGAACGCACGGTTCAATTCTCCCTCCGGTGGTGGACGGCCAGCAGCAGAACGACGACAGAGAATCCAAACCAGACCAGCGACGGCAGCAGGTTCACCGGGTCGGTCGGGAGCGGACGCCCAGCGATGCGACTGAGGTCCGAGGGTAGCCAGTGCGCGGGCAGTAGCGCGTTGAACAGTCCGTAGCGACCGCTATTGAACGTATTCGAAACCGCGGTGAGAAGTCTCATTCGCAGTCGCAATTCAAACACGGTCAGGATCGGTATAACCAGGAAGTTGACTCCCAGGAATAGACTCACCCAAAGCACGGGACGTCGCGTTGCAATCACCAGCGCAGAGATCAGAAGGTAGACGGTCGACAACGCCATAGGCCAGGCGACGAGCAGCCAACCCGGAACGAAGACCAGGCGAGCCCCCTTCAGATTGGTGAAGGGAGTGTAGTGGAGCAAGAGGTCCGGCAGGACAGCCAGCAGGGTGAGCAGGAGCAGCCAGATCAACCCCACGGCCACCCGCATCAGGGCATGCCGGGTGCGGCGCACCGGCATGCCCTCGTGGTAGCTGCGTCCACCGGCGGGTTCGTCGCGCCAGACGAACTCGGCCCAGATGCCGGCCAGGAAAAGAGTGAGAAAAGCCAGCCCGCCCATTCCTGCCCAGTAACCGGTGGGCGCGAACAGGGCGAGACACCCCCAGAACGCCAGCATCTGCCACTTGTCACGGTCCCAGACCAGGCGGAGCTGCTCGCGGAAGACGGCGGTGGCACCGGGGAGCGGACGCAGGGCGGCGGTCGTCATGGACGCTGCTCCCGGCCGAGCAGAGCCAGGGCGGCCTCTTCGAGGCGCAGGGGGGCGGCGTCGCGCACGGTAGCGCCGGCCGCCTTGAACCGGCTGATGACTTCCTCCTCCTCCCCCCAGACCGTCCAGACCACCTCCCCTTCGGTGCCGTTACGCTTCAGCACCCGGTCGGCCAGCTCCGGCACCCCCGCCCAGCCGCCGGGCACCTGCAGGCGGTAGGTGCGCAGCAGCCCGTCGAGGGTGGCGCGATCGGTCTCGGCCACCAGCCGGCCGCTCCGGATCACGCCCAGGTGGTCGGCCAGGGTGCTCAGTTCCTCGATGTGATGGGTGGAGGCCAGGATGGTGGTCGGGGTCTCGGCCAAGTGGTCGGCCAGTAGCTCGATCACACCGCCGCGCACGAAGGGATCGAGACCCTCCATCGGCTCGTCCAGCAGCAGCAGCGGCGGCCGGTGGACCAGAGCCATCACGAAGTGGATCCGGCGGGCCTCTCCCTTGGAGAGCTTGCCGTACTTCGCAGAGCGGTCGATCTCCAGCGTCCTCACCAGCCGGTCGGCGTAGCTCTCGTCCCAGGCTGGGTAGTAGGTGGCGTGATGCTCGAGCAGCCGGCCGGTCCTCATCCAGGGATAGCCCAGGGTGTGCTGCTCGGGTACGTAGCCGATGAGCGCGCGCACCTGCGGGCCGCTGGAGACCGGGTCGAGCCCGAAGACCGAGGCCGTGCCCTCCCCCGAGCGGACCAGGTCGAGCAGCAGCTTCATGGTGGTGGTCTTGCCCGAGCCGTTCGGCCCCACCAGCAGGTAGACGCTCCCCTCGGGGACGGTCAGGTCGAGCCCGTCGAGGGCCCGGGTCCGCCCGTAGTTCTTGTGCACTTTCCGCAGCCGGACGGCGGGCTGCTCGGTCTGGATGCGCAGGGGGACGCTCTCGTTCATGCCTCGGTTCCTCCGGGTCGGTCGTCGGATGTCGCTTCGGGTGCGGCGGCAAGTGGTCCGTGGCCGTCGCCTGCGGCGGCCTCTTTCAGCGCCACGATCAGTTCCTCGGCCCCCAGGCCGTGGCGCCAGGCGTCCCGCAGGGCGCGGACGGCCACCTGGGCGGTCAGGCGGGCGCGCTCAGCCTCGGGCAGGGCACGGGAGGAGAGGAAGGTCCCCTGCCCGCGCTGGACATAGACCAGGCCTTCGCGTTCGAGCTCCCGGTAGGCCTGCTGCACCGTGTTCGGATTGATCCGCAGCTCACCGGCGAGCTGGCGGACCGAGGGGAGAGGGGCCTCAGGCTCCAGGGTGCCGACCACGAGGGCCCGGCGGATCTCGTCCATGATCTGCCGGTAGATGGGCCGGGGGTCGGCCGGGTCGATGCGGAAACGTACGCTCATGGCTCCAATCTTGGTGTATTAGTTAACCGACACACTAACCTTCGTCCAAACGGTTGTCAAGCGGATGTGGTCTCTATTTCAGATCTGTCGAAGCAGGTGGGAAGGATGCCGTGGGGTTGAATGAGGGGAGTGGGTCCGTTCGTCAGAACCGCGCCCGCCAGAGGAAGTGGAGGCTCAGGCCGCCGAAGAGGAAGTTGCCGATCCAGGCGGCCAGCCAGGGTTCGAGGTCACCGTTGTAGCCCATGGCCTGACCGGTGCGCATGACGATGTAGTAGACGAAGCAGATGAGCAGGCTGACGGTGAAGCCCACGGCCAGTCCGCTGCGGCGGCGGACGGCGGCCAGCGATGCCCCGAAGAGCACGATGATGAAATTGGCGAAAGGGAAGGCGACCTTGGTGTGCATGTCCACCTCGGCCCGCACCACCGGGCGTCCCCGCGCCCGTCCCCGCGCGACGTACTCCCGGAGTTCCGCGTAGGCCATCTCCTCGGGTTCCTTGGAGCGGGCGGCCAGCTCGGCCGGGGTGACCGCGGGCAGATCGACCGCCAGGCTGGCCATCTTCCGGTAGGACTCAGTCCCGTCGAGCCAGGAGCGTTCGGTCACATTCTCCAGGTCCCAGGTGTTGGCTTCGCCCGACCAGCGCATGCGGGAGGCCTGCAGCAGCCGTTCCACCTCGATCCCGTCGCTGTAGGCCAGGGTGATGTCGAGTCCCTGCTGCTCCTCGGCGTTGTAGCGCTTCACGAAGAGCACCTGTCCCCCCCCCAGGTCGAGGGCGCGGTTGATGGTCTCGGTGCGGGAGATGGGACCCCGCTTGTCCACGTACTCGTTGCGCACCATGCGGCGGGCCTCGTTGGCCCGCGGGGAGAGGATCTCGCCGACCAGGAAGGATAGGCCGGTGACCACCAGGGCGATCATCGCCAGGGTGGTGATGAGCCGGTAGGCGCTCACTCCCGAGGCTTTGAGCGCGATCAGTTCGTTGTCGCGAGCCATGCCGCCGATGGTGGCCAGGCTGGCCAGCAGCATGGCCACCGGCAGGGTGAGGACCACGATCTCGGGGACGTAGTAGAGGTAGTTGAGGGCGACCGCGACGGCCGGTGCCTGCTGGTCGATGTACCGGCTCATGTTCTCGGTCAGGTCGAGGACGATGAAGATGATCACGATGGCCACCATCGCCCCGATCAGCGTGAAGACGAAGGTCCTGGCGACGTGGCGGTCGAGCAGCTTCACGCCCGACCCTCCTGCGAGAGCTGATCGGCCAGCC
>CAYUVJ010000150.1:0-6033 GCA_964447955.1 uncultured Gemmatimonadota bacterium | reverse complement strand
CACTATACCCAGGACCCCCCCTATGCCTACTTCATTCCCCAGCAGCAGCGGGACCCGGTCGCGGCGGTCGAGATGCTCCGGCGGCTGGCCTTTAACGGGATCGAAGTCCACCGGCTGACCCGACTGGTCGAGGTGAACGGGGTGCGGCATCCGGCCGGCACCTGGGTGATCCTGATGCAGCAGCCCTTTGCCAACTTCGTGCACCAGCTCCTCTCGGTGCAGGAGTACCCCGACCTGCGGGAGTACCCAGAGGGTCCCCCCGACCAGCCCTATGACGTCTCGGGCTGGACCCTCCCCTACCAGATGGACGTGAAGGTATATACCGCTTATGAGCCGTTGATCGAGGAGGTCCTGGGAGCCCTCGAGCCGATAAGAGGACAGGCGGTGGACTGGCGGGCGGAAGGAGCGCAGGGTGCGACCTTCGATGCTGCCTCCGATGTGGGCTTCGACATCGACCCGGTAGCGGCCGGTCTCGTCCCGCTTCCTGGAGCAGTACGCGGATCGGGTCCGGCTCTGCTCCTCGATCCGGCGCAGAACAACACCTTCCGGGCCCTCAATGCGGCCTGGGAGGCGGGGGGGAACGTCCGGTACCTGCCGCCGGCGGCGGGACGGGGCGCCCGTTATGTGGTCAGTGGTATCCCCGAGAACACGATGCGCCGCCTGGTCGACGAGCTGGCCCTGCAGGCCGAGCGGGGGAGGGTGGAGGGGACCGAAGTCCGCCGGCCGCGGCTGGGGGTGTTCGAGCCGTGGGGAGGTAACATCGACGTCGGCTGGACCCGTCTGCTGTTCGACCAGTTCGCCTTCACCTACACCCATATGCGCAACGCCGACTTCCTGATCGGGGACCTGCACGAGCGCTTCGATGTGATCGTCCTGGCCGACCTGAATGCCAATGCCATCGTGGAAGGACGCACCCCCGGCACCATCCCGGCCCGCTATGCCGGCGGCATCGGTGAACAGGGGGTGCGGGAACTGGACCGGTTCGTGCGCGGAGGTGGGACCCTTGTCTGCCTGAACGGCTCCAGTCGCTTTGCCATGGAAGCGCTCCACCTGCCGGTGACCGATGTCTCCAGGGGGCTGCGTTCCCAGGATTTCTTCCTGGCCGGCACCATCGTGGCCGTGACCGCCGACCCCAGCCATCCGGTCATGGCCGGCATGGAAACCGAATCCGAACTCATGGTCCACCGCAGTCCGGTCTTCACCGGGACCGATGGCTTCGAGGGCCGTGCCCTGGCCAAGTACCAGGAGGCCGGCTCCCCCCTCCTCTCCGGCTACCTGATCGGGGAGGAGCACCTGCACGGCTTCGCCGCAGGACTGGATGTGAAGCACGGGCAGGGCCATGTCCTGCTCCTGGGATTCCGTCCGCAGTGGCGGGGTCAGCCTTTCGGCATGTTCCGGATCCTCTTCAACGCCGCGCTCTTCCACGGAGGGGTGGCCGCCGGAGCGGCTCCCGGCGGGGATTTCTGGACCCCGCCGCCGGCTGGGGAGGGAGAGGAGACCGGGGCGCGGACGGAGGGCTCAACGCAGGCCGTGATGCGCCGCCCGCCGCCGCGCTGAGACCGCATCCAAGAAGCGGCAGAAATTTGTGTCGCGGACCGTCGGGAAGGGGGCGGTGTTGCCCCCATGTACCGGCGGTCCGTATATTTCTTTATGCTGACGAGTATGTGCCGCCCCCTGCCGGGATGACGCCATGAACCAGCGCGAAGACCGTCCCCCGGGGCCCGACCGTCTCTGGGCCCCCTGGCGGATCGCCTATTTCACCGAGCCGCAGCCCCCGGGTTGTATATTCTGCCTGCTCCCCGCCGATCAGGAGCTGGAGGATGGGCAGACCCTGATCCTGGCCCGGTTCGAGCACACCTTCGTCATCATGAACAAATACCCGTACAACAACGGGCACCTGATGGTCGTACCCTACCGGCACACCGCCCGGATCGAGGAACTCGACCGGGCGACCCGGGGCGAGATCCTGGCCGTCGGTGGATTCTGCGCCGGTGTCCTGGAAGAGGCTCTGGGGGCCCAAGGTTTCAACATGGGTTTCAACCTGGGACGGGCCGCCGGGGCCGGTATCGTGGACCATCTGCACCTGCATGTGGTGCCGCGCTGGAACGGGGACACGAACTTCATGCCCGTGCTGGGTGATACCAAGGTGCTCTCCGAATCGCTCGAGGAGACCTGGAAGCGCCTGAAGCCGATCTTCGATCGCAGGAAGGACGATGTACCGTCATGGCAGGAGTGAACACCAACCAGATCCACGATCTGCGCACCCGTGTGGACGAACTCGGGAGGTTCCTTTGAGGTCCCCGACCGTCAGGAACGGCTGAAGAAGCTCGAAGAGAGCATGGGCGGTGCCGGCTTCTGGGACGACCGGGAGGCGGCCCAAGTAGTCATCGACGAGGTCAAGACGATCAAGGCTCGGACCGAGCCCTGGATTCGTGCCCATCAGCACCTCCAGGACCTCGAGACGATGGTGGAACTGCTCAGTGACGGTGAGGACCCGGGACTGGAGAAGGAGCTGGACGAGGGGCTGCACAAGCTGGTTCGGGAGATCGAGCGGCTCGAACTGACCAGTCTGCTGAGCGAGCGGGAGGACCAGATGGGGGCCATCCTGACCATCCATCCCGGCGCCGGCGGTACCGAGTCGCAGGACTGGGCCGAGATGCTCTACCGGATGTACACCCACTGGCTCGACCAGTCCGACTACAAGTACAAAGTCATCGATTATCAGCCCGGCGAGGAGGCGGGGCTCAAGGACGCCACCCTGGAGGTGGAGGGCGCCTACGCCTACGGTTATCTGAAGGCGGAGTCGGGGGTCCACCGGCTGGTGAGGATCAGTCCGTACGACGCCCAGAGCCGTCGCCACACCTCCTTCGTCAGTGTCTTCGTCACCCCGGCGGTGGACGACGATATCGAGATCGAGGTGGACGAGGGGGACCTGCGGATCGACACCTACCGGGCCAGCGGGGCGGGGGGACAGCACGTCAACAAGACTTCGAGCGCGGTCCGGATAACCCACCTGCCCAGTGGGATCGTGGTCCAGTCGCAGGCCGAGCGCTCCCAGCACCGCAACCGCGACCTTGCCATGCGCCTGTTGCGCTCCCGGCTCTATCTGCTCGAAATGGAGAAGCGGCGAGAGGCCCAGGCGGTGCTGAATAAGAGCAAGAAGAAGATCGAGTGGGGGAGCCAGATCCGTTCCTACGTCCTGCACCCTTATAACCTGGTCAAGGACCACCGGACCGAGGTGGAGACCTCGAACACCCAGGCGGTCCTGGACGGCGACATCGACCTCTTCATCGACGGCTTCCTGACCTGGACCAGGTCAGAGGGGAGTGACGGCGGGACGGGCAACGGTGGCCGGTAGCGGGGAACGGCGTACGCGGGGACCGGTCGAACGGGTCTGGGTGGTCCGGCACGGTCAAGTGGTCGAGAACCTGCAGAACCCGTCTCAGCAAATGACATCGGACGAATTCGATGCCATGGTCCTGGGGTCCGAGGACTCACCGCTGACCGAGATCGGTCAGACCCAGATCGAATCGGTCGCAGCGATGTTCTCGGAGCGGGACCTGGCAGCGGTCCACACCAGTCCGCTCCCGCGGGCCCAGGAAAGCGCCGCGATCCTGGCCGGGTCCCTGGATCTGCCGATGGTCGTCATCGAGGGTTTCCGGGAACTCGTTCCGGCCTTGAATCGGGTCCGTCACCAGCGTCGCCGTCGGCTACGCTACTGGTTCCTGCGCAGTATGACCCGGCAGTTCCTGTTCCCCCGCGTACGGGGTGGGGAGTCGTTCTCGCAGGCCCGACGGCGGGTGCGCGCGGCCTGGCGGGAACTCCTGGGCTGGCGGCCCTCCGGAGCCGGCCCGGGGCCTGGCAGTGAACGACTGGTAACGGCCCATCGGGGGACCGTCATGCTCCTGCGCAGCGTGCTGAAGCGGGACCGGGAGTGGCGGGTGGTGCGGAGCAGTCTGGAGAACGGCGGCATCACCGAGATCGTTCGCCGGGATATCCTGGAGGGTGAGCACCCGACGGGTGCGGAGACTCGGGCGCCCCGGGCGTTGAGAAAGGCGGGACGGCATTGAGCGATGAACGCGACCAGGACGACCAGTACATCGCCGTGCGTCGGCAGCACCTGGAGGAACTTCGGGCTTCCGGCACCGAACCGTTCGCCTTCCGCTACGAGCCCACCCACCGGGTAGCCGGACTGCAGGCGGATTGGGACCGCCTCTGCCCCGAAGAAGTCGCCGATGAGGAGCGCGAGGTGGTGGGCCTGGCCGGTCGCCTGACCGCCCTGCGTTCCCATGGCAAGACCGCCTTCATAGATATCCTGGACGCCACCGGCCGGATCCAGGTCTATCTGCGCCGCAGCGACCTGGGGGAAGAAGCCTGGCAGCTCTTCGAGCGGCTCGACCTGGGGGACTGGATAGGCGTGGCCGGGACCCTGATGGTCACCCGGACTGGGGAACGCACCCTGAAGGCCCGTAGACTGCACATCCTGTCCAAGGCCCTGCGGCCCATTCCGACCCCCAAGACGGTGGTCGACGACGACGGCCAGGAGCGGACCTTCCATGCCTTCGCGGACAAGGAACTCCGTTACCGCCGCCGCTACGTCGACCTGTTCACCAATCCGGAGACGCGCGAGGTATTCCGCACCCGGGCCCGCCTGATCTCGGAACTGCGCCGCTTCCTGGACGGACGCGGGTTCCTGGAGGTGGAGACCCCGGTCCTGCAGGTGCTGCACGGCGGCGCCAGCGCCCGGCCCTTCATCACCCACCATAATGCTCTGGACGTCGACCTCTACCTGCGCATCGCCCTGGAACTCTATCACAAGCGGCTGATCGTGGGCGGCCTGGAGCGGGTCTATGAGGTCGGCCGGATCTTCAGGAACGAAGGGATCGACCGCCGGCATAATCCCGAGTTCACCATGCTGGAACTCTACCAGGCTTTTGCCGACTACGGCGACATCATGCGCCTGGTGGAGGATATCTTCGCCCACTGGTGCGCCAATGTGCTGGACGGTCGCAGCGAAGTCATCTTCGATGGCCGGACCATCGACCTGGCGCCGCCCTTCCCGCGCAAGCCCTACCTGGAACTGCTCTCCGAGCACAGCGGCCTGGACGTCGCCGCCCTGAGTGACGACCAGCTGCTGGACGCCTTGGCGGGGGCGGGGGCGGAGACCAGCGGTAAGATCGGGCGGGGGGCATTGCTGGACGAGGCCTTCGGCCATTTCGTGGAGCCGCACCTGGACCAGCCGGTCTTCGTGATCGACTATCCGGTGGAACTGAGCCCCCTGGCCCGGCGTCACCGGGATAGGCCCGGACTGACCGAACGGTTCGAGCTCTATGTGGCCGGGATGGAGTTCGCCAATGCCTTCAGCGAGCTGACCGATCCCGACGACCAGCGGGAGCGGTTCCTGGCCCAGTTGCGGTTGCTGGAACTGGGCGATGAGGAGGCCCAGCGTCTGGACGAGGATTTCCTGCTCGCCCTCGAGTATGGGATGCCCCCGACCGGCGGATTGGGCATCGGGATCGACCGGGTGGTCATGCTCCTGACCGATCAGCGGTCGATCCGGGACGTCGTCCTCTTCCCGACCCTGCGCCCCGAGACGCCGTCCCCCGGTACGGGGCCGCAAGACTAGGGAGCGGCTGTTGCGCTACGAGACCTTCATCGCCCTGCGCTACCTGCGCAGCCGTCGTCGGACCCGCTTCATCTCCATCATCGGCTGGTTCTCCATCGGTGGAGTGGCCATCGGGGTGGCCGCCCTGGCCATCGTGCTCTCGGTCATGAACGGCCTGGAGACCGAGGTGCGCGAGCGCCTGCTCGACATGGACGCCCACATCAAGGTCACCACCTTCCACGACCGGCGGATCCCGGCCGACCAATGGCGGGCGGTCATGGACACCCTGCGGACCGTCCCCGGAGTGGTCGGGGTGACGCCCTACATCGAGACCCAGGGGATGCTCAAAGGGCCGCGGGAGCAGACCACCGCAGTCATCCGGGGGATCGACCCGGCCACCGCCGACGAGGTCTACACTATCAGCCGGA
>CAYUVJ010000149.1:0-6047 GCA_964447955.1 uncultured Gemmatimonadota bacterium | reverse complement strand
ATGAGGACCTCGTAGGTCTCGAAGTCATCGGTTCGGACCACTGTGGTGTAGTGCAGGCTCACGGGGGGGCGACTGCGCAGGGTGACGGCATCCACCTGGGCTCCGGTAAGAGCGGGGACGGACGCCAGCAGCAGGACCGCCAGCAGCAACGGGGTGAGGCGTGGGCGGATCAGGTGCATGATCACCTTCCCGGGCTTGGACGTGATGAGTACGGGCAGGGGATGGTACCGGCCGACGGGACGGGGACGCAAGCCGGCGGGATGGTCTTCACTGCGGAGCGGTACAGGGGGTGCGAGGCGTATCGGACCTGCTTATACTGGGTAGATATCGGGCGCCCCAGGGACGTCTAAGGTGAGGAAGACCGACCCGGCCGGATCGTCCGGCCCCCCGACCTCATCTCCCGGATGCCGAACAGGAGCCTCATGCCACCGACCAGCCGATCCCAAGGTCCGAAGAAGTCGATCGTCCTCGTGGCGATCCTGCTGACGGTGACCACCATCGTCGCCTGCACACGGGATCCGTTCGACCGGAACCGTCCCGTAATCCTATACGAGAGCGAATACACCTATCAGCCCGTGATTGCGGAAGGACCGATCGCATCATTCAACGTGTCGATGGACGCCACGGGCCGGATGGGACTGGCGGCCGTGACCGACCTGCACGAGGTGACCGTTCTGGAGAATGCCGCCGGTGCCTGGGTCGAGGCAGGATCGATCACCGCCAGTGCCATCAACGGGATGTCGGTGGACATTGCTCCAGGGGCCCTCGGTGGCTGGTGGGTCCTGGCCTCAGCCTCCGATGTGGGGATGCGACTCTATCGGGTCGGCGGAGCGGGTGACTCCTCGCTGACCATCCCGCTCTTCAACAGCACCCCCTGGGACTCGGTCGGGGCCGTCCTGGCTTCCGACCCTGCCGGACGGCCGGTCGCATTTCTGAAGGCCCTCGGTCTGCGTCTGGTGCGGGCGACCCTGGCCGACACCGGTTGGGCTTTGGATGAAGTCCTTCAGACCACCAGCACGGCGGTCGCCTGGGACGCCTATATCAGCCCGAACGGTGTGGAGCACCTGGTCTACCAGCGTGTCAGCACCAATTTCAGCAGCTACCGTAAGGTCGACCTGGATTCGAGCCACGCCTCCGAGATCCCCCAGGCCGGGGTCTACCCCGCCTTGGCGGTCACCAGCGACGAGACCGCATACGTCGCGGGCAGTATGAACGAGTATCGCAATCTGCGCCTGTGGAGATGGGCACATGAGTACGCTGCGGACGAGGAGAACCGCTGGATCGCCGAGGTCCTGCCGGCCGAGACCATCGATCCGTTCACCGGTCGGTTCGCGGTCGCCATCGCCTCCGACGAAACCCCGCACGTGCTCTTCGCCGCCTATGACGACACCGAACGGATCAGCATCATCTGGGCCAGCCGGAATCCCGACTTCTACGGGATCAACTGGACGGCCGAGCGGGTGGCGGCCGATATCCCGTGGCGCGGTTTTGCCGATCGGCGCCGGGGCTTCCGGCTCATGCTGGACGCCTTCGATGCGCCCCATTTCTTCTTCCTGAGTGCGGCCTCGGACATACTGGATTCGACCCTCTACGAGGCGGTGCCCCGACCCTGACACCCCATCCCCCGGGATAGGGACGGGACATCCCCTATTCGGCGTTGAAGGAATCCGGCGGCTGGAGTGCATTCCCCCCAGAGACAGGAAGGGCCGGCCCCTGAGAGGGAACGGCCCTTGGATAAGAGGGTGCCAGACAGGCTGGGCACTCGGACGGTCGTCGAATCCATGCGAGACGGACAACGACGAGCCCGACCCGTCGCGAGTGATGCCCGACGAAGGCCGGCGTAAGCCGGCCTTCGTGTGTCTGTCCGGCACCTATGCCTGTATTATCACCAACCCCCGGACTTGTCGAACAGAAAGGAGTCCGGGATTCGGGGCCTCAGATACCCGCCTGCATCCGGGCCCGGGCCCCCTTCTGACCGATCGCCGCCACCGCCACCAGAGCGACCAGGATACGGGCGATGAGAGCCGGGTAGGCCACCCCCACTTCCCCTACGAAGGTAGTGACGATCCCCAGGAGGGCCCATACCAGCAGCAGATAGAGAGAATAGGACCGGTCCATCAGCATCGTCACACCGGTCCCGGCCAGCAGGAAGAACCCAATGCCGTCGAGGATCGCGACCGTCCCGACGACCTCCGGGCTCGTCAGGAGCGTTACGCCCTGTACGATCCCGATCGCCAGAAACCCGATACCCATTAGGATCCTCAGACCAGCGCTCATCGGCAGTCCGCCTTCCCCCGGAGCCTCGTCCATGCCCGGAGCCGAGGGAGGATATGGTGCGAAGGGGGGGAGGTGCATCGAGAATGCTCCTTATGTCCAAGGTACGGGGCTGCGGTAATCGCCGGAACGATAGCATACAGCACCGACGAGATGGGTGACACCGTCGATCCGACCCCCTCCGATAGGACTGGACACCCGGAAGTCCCCCCGTCACGCTTACGCAATGGACATCCATCATGAGAGCCCCGACGGATACCGTCAGTTCGCACGACAGACCGGGCAGGGACCGCAGCGACTACTGCTGATCCACGGCTTCCCCTTCGACCATACCCAGTGGGCCCCACAATCGGAGGGATTGGGCGGGGTAGCCACTCTCATAGCCCCGGACCTGCGCGGTCTGGGTCGGAGTGCCGGACCGGACGACCCCTCCAGGTTCAGCATGTCGGTGTACGCCGACGACCTGGCCCGGTGGCTCGACCGGGCGAGTTGGGAGCGGACGATCCTGGTCGGTCTCAGCATGGGCGGCTACATCGCTTTCGAGTTCGTAAGGCGTCACCCTGACCGGTTGCTGGCGCTGATCCTGGCCGACACCCGGCCTGCCGCCGATCCGCCCGAGGTCCGCCGCAACCGGCAGACTACTGCCGACACGGTCCGGGAACTCGGGATGGATGAGGTGGTCCCAGGACTGCTCGACAAGGTCCTGGGAGCCACCACCCGACGGGGACGCCCGGAGGTGGTGGCGCAGGTCCGGGAGATGATGACCGCCGCCCCCGTACCGGGTGTGGTCGGGGCGCTCGGGGCCATGGCCCGACGACCCGACAGTGCTATGACCCTGGCCGGGATCGGGGTGCCGACCCTGGTGGTGGTCGGCGAGGAGGACACCCTCACTCCGCCCGCCCTCGCAGAGGCGATCACCGCAGCCATCCCCGCAGCCCGGCTGATCCGGATCCCCCAGGCCGGTCACCTTTCCCCCTTGGAGGCCCCTGATGCCTTCAACACCGCCGTCCGTTCGTTCCTGGGGGAACTCCCGGAATGAGGCCGGGCCGCCTCCTGGGCCGCCTCCCGGTTCCCTTCCTCGTGTTGTCCGGTGCCCTGGCGATGCTCTTCCCGGGCTGTATCCACCGGGCCTCGTCCCCTCCTCCCCAACTGGTGGTCCAGACCACCACGACCGGCCGGGGCTGGCCGTTCGGTGAGAGCGGCGGCGGGACGGTCCTGTCGCTTTCGGAGACGGCCACCGACCCGGGCTATGGCTGGCGGCACGACCAGCCGGTGATGCTCGGGGGCTGGGACGAGGACCCCTCGGGGGCGACCGCCGAGGCCCGACAGATCCGTTTCCTCAACTCGCTCTGGGGGCCGGCGGGTGAGATCGTCTTCTACGAGCGGATCGGGACCTGCTGTCCTTTCGAGCATATCGGAGCACCTCTCGACAAGGGGATGATCGATGTCTATACCCTCACCTGGGACGGGATGCCGGAGCCTCGTCAGCTCTTCCTGGACGGCTTCAGGACCGGACCGATCCTGCTCCCTTCGGGCCTGACCACCCGTGTCCCCCCCCTCGGAGCACACTGAACGCGGCATGCGGTTGCTCCCCGGGCGGCCCGCGGCCTAACTTGCCCCCATGAACCAGAGTGGCCCCTACATCCCCCTGCCCGACCTGGAGCGGGACGCGACCTGCATCTGCGGCAGCGGATCCCCGTACCAGTCCTGCTGCGAACCCCGTCTCCACCGGTTGAACCGGACCATGGGCGACCTGGAGAGATGGCGGGAGAACAAGCGCTATGACCGGGTCTTCCACGTCTACAGCGACCTGCTCTGGGAGGAGCAGTACCGCGACGAGGAGCAGGGTCGGGCGGCCCAGGGATTCGAGGAGTGGGACGAGTGGGCCTCGTACCTCTGGCTCGAAGGGGTCCTGCTGGACGGTTTCACCCTGCCGGGAATTCCGGGAGTCCCTGCCCGGCTGCAGGAACAGATGGAGCGCGGCGAGCGGGTACCGGGGGGACGCCCCACCCTGGAGGCACTGCTGACCTCCTGGGAGGGACTCTACGAGATCGTGTCCCTGCCGGCCGAGGGGCCCGGCCTGGTGGAGCTCTGGCTCCCCCCCTGTCGAGACGCCACCCTGAAGGTGCCGCGGGTCTTCTTCCCCGGGGATACCGAGACCACCGACATGGTGATCGGCCGATTCGTCCGGCTGGGCGGCATTGCCTACCCGACCCACCGTCCGTTGGTCATCCCGATGCTGCCGGACGGCAGTAACTTCGACGCCGCCTACCGGATCCTGGCCCCGCTCTTCCCCGCCGACGAGGAGAATCCCGGCGCCCCGGTCCTGCAGCGCCGGCTGCTCAAGGCCCGGGGGGATATGTTGCTCCGGGCCGCGCTGGAAGCGCTGCTGCCCCTGGAGGAGGATGATGTCCGATCCTCACCGGCGGCCCATCCGATCGATGGCGGGGAGATCCGGTGGATGGTCTCCGACGCTGCCGCCGTGGAACTCCATCTGGACCATAGCCCCTTCTTCCGGATCCTGGGCCCCATCGCCCAGCCCGAACTCGAGGAGGAGATGGCCGACCTCCTCCAGGGAGACAGCCTGCCACCTCTGCCCGAGGGACCCCGCTGGCAGCTCAGCCTCCCCGCCCAGGTGCGCCGGAAACTCCGGCCGCCCGAGCGGTCCGAGGTCGAACAGTTGGTCCGGGATCTGACCCGGAAGGCCCGGCCGCCCTTTGACACCGACCCGTTCGAGCACTGGGCTGAGAACACGGGGCTGGCCATCGGTCTGGACCTGCAGGCCGGTCAGCTCTCGGCCCGCGCGTTCTATGCTCCGGCGCTGGAACTGGGCCGATATCTGCTGGAGAGGGAGGTCGGAGCCTTCCTCGCTCGGGAGAGCGAGGAGTATCTGGCTCCCTGAGGTGCGACAGCGCCCCCGGCGGTCAGCCTTCGGCGTCCTCCTCGGTGACCACCGCCGTGCCGTAGCACATGATCTCGGCGGCACTGGTCATGATCATGCTGGTGGTGAATCGGACTCCGATCACCGCATCGGCGCCGAGTTCCTTCGCCTCCTCGATCATGCGGTCGATGGCCTGCTCCCGCGATTCCGCCATCATCTTGGTGTACTCCTTGACCTCACCACCGACCACTCCCCGCAGACCGGCCAGGATGTCCCGACCGAGGTGCCGGGCCCGGATGGTGTTCCCCCGGACCAGCCCCAGGGTGCGGAGGATCCGGCGGCCCGGGATGTCCTGCGCGGTCACGATGATCATCGTTCGACCCCCTTGTAGGGATCGGTCCGGTAGTCGCGGATGCGCTCCCAGCCGACCGAAGCGAGCAGGATCAGGAATCCGGCCACCACGAACCCGACGATCAGCCGTTCGATCAGGTTCATGGGGGACTGGATGAAGGTGTACACGGCATAGACCAGGTAGAGTACGAACCCGATGACCAGGAAAACCCATCCGGTCGGTCGTGCGATCTGGCGGTTGACGCTGTCCCAGATGCTCCCGCCCGGGACCGGCGGTTTGGTCAGACCCATTGCCTTGAGCTCTCCTTTCAGGGAGCGGAACACGGCCACGTCTCGCGCACATTCCGTACAGATGGCCAGATGGGCCTCGAACCGGGTTCGCTCCTCCCCCTGCAGTTCGTCATCCACATAGCGTGCCAAGTGTCCCCGGAAGGCGACACAGTCGCTGCCGCCGCTGTCGGTCCGGCGTTCCTCGCTGCCTTCCAGCGGTGGACTCATGGGTAGGTCACCCCCATCCGTTCGAGAGACTCCCGCAGGGCCT
>CAYUVJ010000148.1:0-6096 GCA_964447955.1 uncultured Gemmatimonadota bacterium | reverse complement strand
GGCGACGGCGCTGCTGCTGGCCGTGGCCGGCGTCTACCTGGCCTCCTCCCGGCCCGACGCCCTCGAGGCGGCCGCCGAGCAACTCGGCATCACCGGGACGGCCCGCGGTCTGCTGGATACCCCGTTCTCCGACTACAGCGTACCGGTCGGCGGCCCGTGGATCGCCGGTGTACTGGGGGTGGTGGTCGTCTTCCTGGTCGGATGGGGGGCGGCTCGGGCGCTCCGCCCGAGGAGCCGCGCTTGAGTTTCCGGCACCTGGACCGCTTCGCCGATCAGGCCTCGGCCATGACCCGGCTCGCCCCCAGTGCCCGGCTTGGGATCGTGTTGGTGGTGGCCGTGGCGGCCGCCAGCCTGCCGCTGGGTGCCTGGCTGCAGATGGGGGTCCTGCTCCTGCTGGTGCTGGTCCTGGCCGCCGCGGCCGGCATGAAGCCACAGACCCTGGCGTTCCGTTCGACCGGCCCCCTCCTCTTCGTCCTGCTGGCCTCCATCGCCCTGCTCTTCCTGGTCCCCGGGGAGCCGGCCGCCCGGCTGGGGTCGCTGACCGTGACCGACCAGGGATTGCTGCGCTTCGGCTCGGTGCTGGGCCGGGCCCTGCCGGCCATCGGTGCCGCCGTCCTGCTGGTCTCCACAACCCGCTTCCCGGAGGTGGTCGAAGCCCTGCGGGCTCTGCGATTCCCCCTGGTGGTGACCGCATCGCTCGGGCTGGCCTATCGTTTCCTCTACCTGCTCATCGACGAACTCGAGCGCCTGCGCAGGGCGGCCGAGAGCCGCAACGCCGGCGGAGGTTCCGCCCGGCGGCGGCGCACCATCGCCGGCTTCGCCGCCACCGCAGTGGTCCGGACCTTCGCCCGCAGTGAACGGACCCACCGGGCGATGCGGGCCCGGGGTTACGAGGGTCATCTGCCCACCCTCCATCCCCACCCCCTCGACCGCCGTTCGGGTCTGATCCTGGGAGCGGTCACCCTGGCCAGCCTGGCCATCGTCCTCTCCGCCCGGGTGCCGCTGTGACCACCCCTGTACTGGAGGTCAGGGACCTGGCCTATGACTACGCCGACGGGACCCGAGCCCTGGACGGAGTCTCCTTCACGATCGCTGCCGGCGAACGGGTCGCCCTGCTTGGTCCCACCGGGGCAGGTAAGAGCACCCTGCTGCTCCATCTCAACGGCCTTCTACGCCCCCGGGCCGGCGGCGTACAGGTGCACGACCTGGACGTCGACGGGGAGAACCTGCGGGAGGTGCGCCGCCGGATCGGCTTGGTCTTCCAGGAACCCGACGACCAGCTCTTCCTCCCTACCCTGCTCGAGGATGTCGCCTTCGGCCCGCTCAACGAGGGTCTGGACCCGCATGAGGCCGAACACCGCGCTCTCGACATCCTCTCCGAACTGGGACTGGCCGGGCGGGAGGGACGGCCGGCCCATCACCTCAGCGGCGGGGAGCGACGGCTGGCCGCCCTGGCCACGGTACTGGTCTCCCGGCCCTCGATCCTGGTATTGGATGAGCCGACTGGCAGCCTGGATGCCGCCGGCCGGGAACGGGTGGTCGGACTGCTGAACGAGCGTGAGGAGACCCTCCTGGTGGCCACCCACGACCTGCCGGTGGCCCGGGCCCTCTGCGGGCGCGGGATCGTGCTGGTGGAGGGACGGGTGGCGGCCGACGGACCGCTCGAGAAACTGCTGGCTTCTCCGGAGCAGCTGTCGGGTCTCGGACTGAGGGCCTCCTTCGATCCGGTCGGTTGAGCTGAGTTGGACGTGAAGAAAGCAGACAGGCGGCTGGTAGGCGACCTAGACGGATGAGTCATGAATCGATACGCGCCCGGACCGGCGAGGATTCTGCGGGTGCCCATCTCGAAAAGGATCCCTTGATGAGGAACAGGTTTATGTCCCGGCGGCACCTTCCAGGTATCGCGATGGGTTTGATGGCAGTGACTATTCTCTCTGCCACCTCCTTGCTGTGCCCGGCCCCCGTTCAGGCCCAGAGCCGGCACCTTGAGACCGGTGCCTACGGCATGCAGGCAGCGGTCGGCACCCTGTCCGACAAGGAGGGACTGGGTTACCGGGCCGATGTAGCCTTCTCCATATCGGGCATCCTGGACGTCGGTCTTCTAGCCATGAACAAGACCGTCGACCATGAGCAGTTCCGGGTGCTCGACTCCGAGTCCTTCATGCCCTATGCGCGCATGTTCTTCATCCGTCCGGACGAGTACAGCCATGTCTTTGTGGCCGTCACCACCGCCTTCCGCCGGGTGGCCTTCGCCGGTGACAGCCTGGTCGTGAACGACCAGGGACTCTCCTCGCTCGACTTCCTGCTCGGCATCTCGCTGCACGGGAAGATCCCGACCCGGGGGTCCTGGGAGTTTCAGCCGGGAGCCGGGGTGGAGAACATCTTCTCTCAGGAGAGGTTGGCCTACGGCGCGAACGCAGCCCATTTCATGGATGTGAACGACGTTCGGATCTGGGCAGACCTGACGCTGGCCCGCCAGATCGGGGCCGGCCGTCATCTGCTGGTCACACCAGGGATCCAGTACAACGGCCGCTACTTCACCTACAATCTGGACATCGGTTGGGCCTTCGCCTTCCCCCAACGGGATTTCGAACCCTGGCGCTGATCAATCCACCCGCAGGGTCTTCACCGGATCGACCCGGGTTATCCGCAGAGCCGGGACCAGCGCCGAGAACAGCGTGACCAGTCCCATCAGAGCGACCGCGAGCAGGTAGACCGACAGGTCGTCCGGACGCACCCCGTAGAGGATCCCGGCCGCCAGGCGCATCACCCCCAGCGCGGCCAGGGTCCCTATCCCCAGTCCGACCAGTGCCGTCCGGGTGGTCTGCCCGACCACCATGCGCACCAGCCCCCCCGGATGGGCCCCGACCGAGAGCCGGATCCCAAACTCCCGGGAACGCCGCGTTACCGCCCCGGCCACCACCCCGTAGATCCCCACCATGGCCAGGACCAGTGAGATGAGCGAGAGGACGGAGAAGAGCCCGGCGAAGAGGGGCGGATCCCGGTAGCGGTCCCGCACCGTCTCCTCCAGAACGCCGTTCCAGTTGAGGGCCAGGCCGGGTTCGCGGGCCCAGACCAGCCGCTTGACGTGGTCCATGACCCCCGCGTGGTCCCCGCGGGTCCGGATGGCCAGGATCATCTCGCTGGCCGGGAACTGGGCATGGGGCAGGAAGACCCAGCCGGTCTCCGGCAGGAAGGTCCCCGCCCGCGTGTCGTTGACCACCCCGACCACAGTCATCCAGGCTGGGGGGTCTCCCTCGGAGGGCACGTACCGGAGCCTTCGGCCCAGGGGGTTTTCCCCCGGCCAGTTGCGGCGGGCGAAGCTCTCACTGACCACGGCCACCGGCGGCGCGCCCGGCCGACCGTCCTCCTCCCCGAAGTCGCGGCCGGCCAGCAGGGGCATCCGGAGGGCTCGGAAGAAGTCCGGGGTGATCACCGCGTCCACCGCCCGGACCGGGACCTGCTCCGACCCGGCCCCGGCCCCTTCGACCTCGTAGGCCTGGTACCAGCCGATATAGGGGAGGGGGTTGCCCGCCCCCACGTCCACCACCTGAGGGTGCTTCTTCACCTCCGCGATCACTTCCTGGAAGAATCCGATCACCCGGCCCGAGTCCCGGTAGGCCGATCCTTCCAGGCGGATCTCCATGTGGACCACATCGGCCGGGTCGAATCCCCGGTCCATGGTCCGGATGTGCTGGTAGCTCTTCAGCGCCAGACCGGCGGCGATCACCACCATGACCGCCAGGGCCACCTCGGTCCCCGAGAGGAGGGATTGGAAACGGGTCCGCATCCGCTCCCCACCGAGGCCCGATCCCGCCCCTCTCAGGATCGGGGAGGGGTCCTCCCGGACCGCCAGCAGGGACGGGACGATGCCGAACAGGACACCGCAGGCGATCACCAGTCCCAGGATGGAGACGACCAGCAGCGGGTCGGTGGCGAACGTGAAGGTCCGGGTGTAACCCGCGGCCAGTTCGGCCACCATCAGGTCCCGGCCCCACTGTCCCAGCAGGAAACCCAGCGCCCCTCCGGCCAGCGCCAGCAGCAGGCTCTCGGTGAACAGCTGGCGCAACAGACGCCCCCGACCCGCCCCCAGGCTGCGCCGGACGGCGAGTTCCCGTCCCCGCAGGTTCCCCCGGGCCAGCAGCAGACTGGCGACGTTGGCGCAGGCGAGCAGCAGGACCAGGCTGACGGCCGCGTAGAGGATGAGGGCCTGGGAGCCCTGCTCGTGCATCAGTTCGGTCCGCAGGGAGTTCACCACCGGCACCTTGCCCCGGCTCTCGTCCGGGAAATCCTCGGCCAGACCGGCATATAATCCCTCGAGGTCCTGACGGGCCTGGGCCACGCTCACCCCGGGGGCGAGCCGTCCCACGAGCCGGAGCCGGCCGGTGACGATCTCGGCGAGCCGGTCTTCGCGGAACGGGATGAAGAGCTCGCCGGCCCCGGATATGGCCGACGTGGGCACGATCCCCACCACGGTGTGGTCCTCGCCGCTCAGATACACGGTCTCACCGATGATGGCCGGATCTCCGCCGAACGCCCGCTGCCAGAGGCCGGAGGTCATCACGAGGGCAGCCTGATCGGTGGGCCGGGCGTCCTCCGGCACCAGGCCGCGACCCAGGAGCGGCTCGACCCCGAGGACGTCGAAGTAGTCGTCCGACACTCTGAGGGCCATCATCCTATAGGGTTCGTCCCCGCCGGTCAGGGTCACGTCCGTCAGTTCGTGGGCCGCCAGACCGGTGAAGCTCTGATTGGCCTCTTTGAGCGTCCGATACTCGTTCCAGGTGACGTGGTAGCGGGCGATGCCCAGCTCGGGTGCCGCGGTGTAGACGGCGGCCAGGCGCCCGGCATCGGGGAACGGGAGCGGATGGATGAAGTAGCCGTACACGAAGCTGAAGACGACGACGTTCACCCCGATACCGGCCGCCAGACTGAGCAGGGCGGCGATGGTGAAGAGCGGGCTGCGGCGGAAGGAACGGAGGGCGAAGCGGACGTCCTGGAAGAGGCCGTCCAGCGCCCGGGGACGGCCGTGGGAAGCCGTCCCCGTCAGGATAGAACGGGAGTGATTTTCCATAGGTATGATTACGGTCCCCGCCTGCTGTAGGTTCGGTAGGATGCCACGCCGCCTATCGTCCCCCCCCCCACCTGGGCTATATTGGTTCAAGCATGCACGAACTGTCGATCACCGAGAACCTGCTGGAGCTGGCCCTCCGGTCGGCCGCCGAGGCCGGAGGGGGACGGATCACCGACCTCCACCTGGTCATCGGTCCGCTCTCGGGGATCGTGGACGAGTCGGTGCGCTTTTATTGGGAGATCCTGACCGAGGGGACGGTGGCCGAAGGCTCCCGGCTCCACTTCCGGCGCACCGTGCTCGAGATGGAATGCCGCGCCTGCGGCATCCGGTTCCGGCCAGAGAATGAGGACTATCACTGCACGGCCTGTGGGAGCCCCCAAGTCAAGACGGTCGGCGGCACCGAGTTCCATCTGGATTCGATCGACCTGGAGTCGGCCGAGCCGCCGCCTGCAGGATAAGCCTCAGGAGAGACCCATGACCCAACGTGTCGCCGTTGTCGAACGGATCACCAAGGTTAACGACCAGATCGCCGAGGCCAACCGGGCGAGACTGGAGCAGGCCGGCGTCTTCGGCCTGAACATCATGGCCTCCCCTGGAGCCGGCAAGACCACCCTGATCGAGCGCACGCTCCCCCGGTTGACCGAGCGCTTCCGGGTGGGGGTGATCGACGGGGACATCGCCACCAGCCTGGACGCCGAGCGGGCTGCCGCGGCCGGTGCGGTGTCGGTCCAGATCAACACCGGCGGGGCCTGCCACCTGGATGCCAACATGATCGCCCAGGCGCTGGGCTCGCCCCCCGACGCGCCGCAGCGCATCCAGGCCGGCCTCTGCTACTGCCTTGGTACCTTTAGCGAGGAAGGGCACTGCTTTGCGGCGGGCGCGCAGCTGGTCGAGCGATCGGTGGAGCTGTTGGGCGTCTCGCGGGCCGCCTGCGAGGAGCAACTGGGCCACCTCATCCGGCAGGAGGCGCTGGTCGAGGAGGATGGTGCCGTGTACCTGCCGCCCTTTCATCAGGCCGAGGCTGG
>CAYUVJ010000147.1:1651-6100 GCA_964447955.1 uncultured Gemmatimonadota bacterium | reverse complement strand
CGACGTCGTCCTGGACGGGGCGCTGCTGCTGCCGCGTCAGGCCCAGCGGATCAATCGGGGGGTGGTCATGAGCACCTCCGGCAAGGGACAGCACCTGGGGGTCCTCGATCTGCGTGTCTGGCCGCGGGCGGAACAGCGCGCCGGGCGGGATGCCGTGCTGGGTTTCCAGGGATTGAACGTCGACCTGCCGATAGAGTATCCCGCCGATCCGCAGGTGCGTGCCCGTATGGAGGCCTTCCGTCAGCAGCTCATCCGGGACGGCCTCATCCTGCCCTGATCGGACAGGTGGTCGGGGCCCCGGCCGACCGGGCTATTCAGGACCATTTCATCTTTGACCAACGGCCATATCAGGATTGATTAGAATGGTTGAAGATATGTCGCACCTTTCCATCAACGACGAAGGATGTGGTCGACTTGGCGTATGTCCAGGCGCGTGAGAACGAGTCTTTCGAGAAGACACTCAAGCGTTTTCAGAAGCAGGTCAAGAAGGAAGGCATCACCACTGATCTGAAGCGCAAGCGCTACCACCTGAAGCCGAGCGAGCGTAAGCACCAGCGCCGGCTCAGTCAGAAGCGCAAGGCCCGCAAGCGCAGTTGAGGACTGGCCGGCATAGCCGGCGATGACAGGATGGTGGTGAGGACGGGCCGCACCCAGCCGGGTGCGGCCTTTTCCGTTCAGTCGGCGGAGGGGGTCGGCAGGAGCCGCCCACCGGCGACCAGGAAACCATTGATGTTCTCGGCCGCCGGATGGTAGTAAGGAACAGACCCTTCCCTCTCCACCCACAGCAGGGGATAGACCATGAACCGCTTCGCACGCGAGCGCATCCGGTGGGGGCTCGCGCTGGGGCTGTTCCTCGTGGCGGCCCTCCCGACGACCGCCGCCGCCCAGAAGGTCCCCATCACCTTCGACGACTATCACGGGTATACCGGCACGGTGGACTACCTGCAGAAGGTGGCCCGGGCTTATCCCGAGATCACCGAACTCATCGAGATCGGCCAGAGCAACCTGGATCGGGGCATCTACGTCCTGGTGATCTCCAACATGCGTACCGGCACCACCCTCGACCGCCACATCGAGCTCCGTCACCCCCGGCAGGAAGGGGTGAAGAACGTCACGCCGATGAAGAACTACCAGGGCAAGCCCGGGCAGTGGATCGATGGCGGCACGCACGGTAACGAGTACACCGGGACCGAGGTCTGTCTCTACATCATCGACCAGCTGGTGACCGGCTACGGCACCGACCCCGAGATCAAGCGCCTGGTGGACGACAACTGCTTCTACATCTGTCCCATCGTGAACCCCGACGGGGTGTTCAACTCCGTGGAACGGGGGATCTCCCAGCGCCAGAACTCGATGCTGCTGGACGACGATGAGGACGGCAAGGTGAACGAGGACGGGCCCGACGACCTGAACGGGGACGGGAAGATCACCAGCTTCCGCTATCGCGACCCCGAGGGGAACTACATGGTCGACGAGATCGACCCACGTCTCATGGTCCGGCTCGGCCGCGGGGAGACCACCACCCGGGAACGCTGGTCGGTGGTGACCGAGGACCGTGACAACGACGGCGACGGCCGGCGGGGCGAAGACAGGGAGCGGGGGATCGACGTCAACCGCAACTTCCCCGAAGGTTGGTTCAACGACGACGACGAACAGGCCGGGAGCGGGTACTATGCCGCCTCGGCGCCCGAATCCCACGCCATCCTCGAGTTCTTCACCAACCACACCAACGTCCTGCTGGTCCAGTCCTTCCACACTTCCGGCGGCTTTACTTACCGTCCCTTCGCCCGCTGGCCCGACAGCCGGATCGCGGCCCGGGACCTGGCCGTCTTCGACCGGGTCATGGGGGTGAAGTACCTGGAACTGCTGGGGGTCGAGGTCCCGGCAGCCTGGCGGGAGCAGCCGGCCGCAGCCCCGGCAGCGGGTGCGCGGGCCGGTATGCCGGCCGGTGGGCGAGGGGCCCAGGCCCCGGCGGCCGCGGCGGCCCGAGGCGCCGCCCAGGGCCGCAGTGCGTCCTTCGAGTTCCCCTACGAGTGGAAGCGCCCCTACAACGACAGCCAGGGACGTCCCTACGGGTACGGCATCTTCATCGACTGGGCCTATGCCCAGTACGGCGCCTACTCGATGACGACCGAACTATGGAACTCGGGCAAGGACCAGGTCGGCATGCCGGAGTTCAGCGGTGAGGACACCCGTATGCAGCGGGAACGCTGGATGCTCCAGTACCAGGACGAGCAGTTCGGCGGGCGGTTCTTCGTCCCCTGGAAGAGCTATCGCCACCCCGAACTGGGGCCGGGGGAGATCGGCGGCTGGATCTCCACCTACACCGGCGGCAACGCCACCCCTGGGGAGTCCCTGCGGGGGGTCTGTGAGACCCACTGGCAGTTCGAGCGCTGGAAGGCGACTCTGCTGCCCCGGGTGGTCATCACCGAAGCCTCAGCCCGGGTCCTCTACACCACGAACAACGCCGCCCCGGCCCAGGTCGAGCAGGCCGGGGACCGGGTCGATGTCCGCCGCACCCGGGGGAGCGGCCGCTACCAGGTCGTCGAAGTGACGGCCACGGTGGCCAACGAGGGTCCACTGGCGACCCATCTGGCCCGCGGCGCCTCCCTGGCGGGGAACCGCCAGGACGTCATCTGGCTGCTCACCGACCGGGACCGGGTGACCTTCCTGCAGGGGTCGGCCTGGCAGCGGCTGGGCAGCCTCGAAGGGACCATGGCGGTGCCGGGCTACACCGCACCGGCCGCCGGCAGCCGCGGCGCGGCCGCCCGGGGCGGGATGCCGATGGGCATGCCGGCCGGGATGCCCGCGTTCATGATGCAGCAGGCCGGCGGCGACGAGGTCTCCGGCGCCGGCAACACCCGTACCGTCCGGTGGCTTATCGCGCTGGAGGGGGACGCCCCCATCCAGCTCGTGCTCTCCTCCCAGAAGGGGGGCACGGTGGTCACCCAGGTCCCGATCCGATGAAGGAGGCGCGCACCATGAGGACGACGAGAATGAACGGGCGCCTGGCGGTGCCGGTCCTCGCCGCGCTGCTCCTGGCGGCTTGGACGGGCCCGGTCACGGCTCAAGAGAAGCTCCAGCAGAACCCGGGGGGCTACCACGGAGAACTCGACTTCCCGATCAGCTGGAAGCGCTACTACAGCTACGCGGAGTGGACGAAGATCATCCAGGACATGCAGAAGCAGTACAGTCGGCTGGCCGACATCCAGAGCATCGGCAAGAGCCGCATGGGGCGGGACCAGTTCCTGCTCACCCTGACCAACAAGGCGACCGGACCGGCCGACGGCAAGACGGCCATGTGGGTGGACGGAGCGGTCCACGGCAACGAGGTGAACGGGATCACCTGCTCCCTCTACGTCGCCTGGTATCTGCTCACCCGCTACGACTACGACTCCTACGTCCATCGCCTGCTGGACGAACACACCTTCTACATCCTGCCGGGGCTGAACGTGGACGCGAACGACTCGTTCGTCGCCTTCCCCAACACCCCGAACAACCCCCGGGAACCATACCGGCCCGAGGACAACGACGGGGACGGTCTCTACGACGAGGACCAGACCGAGGACGTGGACGGTGACGGTCAGCTCTCAAACATGTACGTGGAGGATCCCGAAGGGGAGTTAAAGCTCTCGCCCGACGGCCGGCGTTTCATCGCGGTCGAGGATCCGACCGAGAAGACGCTCCGCTTCCGCCGCATCGGTGCGGAGGGGTTCGACAACGACGGGGACGGCCGGATCAATGAGGACGACCTCGGTGGACCCGACCCCAACCGGAACTACCCCTACGGCTGGAACCTCTCAGCCGGCTGGCCCTACACTATGTCGGAGCCGGAGACGCGGAACGCCTACGAGTTCCAGCGCACCCACCCGAACATCTTCGCCAGTTTCCACTACCACAACACCGGCCGTCTGATCATGTTCACCGCTCCGCCGGCCGTGGCCGCGGCTCAGACCGGACAGGCGGCCGGCGGTGGTCGCGGGCGGAGGACGCCGGAGCAGATCCTGGCCGACCTGCGGGAGACCGACCAGTACGCCCAGTATTTCGACCGCCAGGTCCCGCCGGAATACCAGCACGACATGGACACCCAGACGGCTATCGTCTCGATGGGGGCCCGGATCCTGAAGAACTACACGCCCACCTTCTCCGGACTCTCCGGGCAGGCCCAGGCAGGTTCCTACTACATGCTGGGCAACTACGCCTACCTGATCGAGCTCTGGGGGGGGCATCCCGACGCCGACGCCGACGGAGACGGCCGGACCACCGACGAGGAGTATCTCCAGTGGGTGGACATCGAGCTGACCGGCGAAGGCTGGGTGGAGCCCCACCGGTTCGACCACCCCGACCTGGGCCCGATCTGGATCGGGGGGACCCGCACGAAGCACACCTCCCGCACCCCGCCGCCCTACTACATGGAGAGCGAGGCACTGCGCAATGCCCAGTTCGTGC
>CAYUVJ010000147.1:0-1641 GCA_964447955.1 uncultured Gemmatimonadota bacterium | reverse complement strand
GGTTCGCGCTCCCCTGCGCGTGCCAGTCCCCCACGCCCGCGGTGGGTGAGGTGAAGGTTACCCCGGCCGGAGGAGAGCTGTTCTGGGTGGACGTCACGGTGAAGAACGACCGGGTCTATCCCACCTCGTCGGACCGGGACGTGGTCCTGAGGACCGCCGTGATGGACCGTTTGACCTTCCGGGGTTCCCAAGGGGTCTCCCTGGTCGACATCGGGGAGCAGCCCACCCGGATCGACCCGGACAATCCGCGCAGCTCGGTCGTCTCGCGGGGAGAGACCACGACCGAACTGAGACTCGAAGGACAGAGCGCCCGGACCTTCCGCTATCTGGTGAAGGTGACCGGCAACAGCAACTGGGTTGAGTTCACGATCTCCTCGCAGAACGGCGGGACGGACACCCGCCGGGTCGAGATCCGTATCCAGGATTGAGCCAGCTCCAAAGACGGGGCCTCCGTCCGGAGGCCCCGTCTCCCTCTCCCGAACGAGAACGGCTCGGGCGAAGTCGACGATTAACGGTCGACAGGACGGTTGCCGGGCTTGGCAACACCGTCTCTGCAGGCTAGTCTCAGCTCGGACTTCCAGCGTACCGACGGGCGTCGGTCGCGGGAGGCGGACCCAGATCCCGGGACGTCCCGATATGGATTCCGAGAGCAATCGCACCCAGATGAAGAACGATTCGGTCCCGGTCTATGCACCGGAGACCGCGCTGGAGATCCTCGGTCTGCTGGCGGAACATTCTGAAGACGCTATCTACATCCTCAAGGACGGACGGTTCCCCTTCATCAACCGCAAGTTCGCCGAGCTCTTCCGGGTCGATCCCGAGGTGGTGGACCGCGAGGGGTTCGATTTCATGTCCATCGTCTCCCCACGCAGCCATGTGATGCTGCAGGAACGCGCCGAACTGATCGGCCGCGGGGAGAAGGTCCCGCCCCGCTACGAGTTCTGGGCCCGGACGCCGGACGGGACAGAGATCGAGGTGGAAACGAGTACCGCCCGGGTCCCCTTCCGGGGTGGGCAGGCGACCCTGGGCATCGTACGCGACATCACCGAACGCAAGCAGGCGGAACGTCTGCTCCGTGAGAGCCAGGACCGCCTGCGTGAAGTGCATGACAACCTGCCTATCGTACTCTGGGCGGTCGACACCGACGGGATCTTCACCCTCTCCGAGGGGCGCGGCCTGGGCGTGCTGGGGCTAAAGCCGGGGCAGGTCGTGGGACAATCTGTCTTCGATGTCTATCGGGATCACCCGCTCGTAGCGCAGAACGTACGACGCTGTCTGGAAGGTGTGCAGCTGAGAGACGTGGTGAAGATCGGCGAGAATTTCTGGGAGACCCATTTCTCGCCGCTGAAGGATGCCGGAGGGGAGATCCTGGGGGTGCTGGGGGTCTCAGCCGACGTCACCGAGCAGGAAGCGCTCCAGACCCAGCTCCGCCAGTCCCAGAAGATGGAGGCGATCGGGCGGCTGGCCGGGGGGATCGCCCACGATTTCAACAACATCCTGATGGTGGTGCTGGGGAACACCGAGCTGGCCCGTAGCACACTGGAGTCCAACGACCCCCTGCACCGTCGCCTGGAATCGATCGAAAAGGCCGCCCGTCACGCCCAGGAACTGACCGGCCGGCTCCTGGCTTTCAGCCGCAGG
>CAYUVJ010000146.1:0-6112 GCA_964447955.1 uncultured Gemmatimonadota bacterium | reverse complement strand
ACGTCTATTGCGGCACCGGGACCATCGCCCTCCTGCTGGCCGCCTCCTCCGCCGAGGTGGTGGGCTGTGAGGTGGTCGCCGAGGCGGTGGCCGACGCCCGTGAGAACGCCGAACGGAACGGCATCGGAAACGCCCGTTTCGTAGAGGGGGACGCCGCCCTCCTGCTCCATGACATGGCCGCCGACGGGAAGCCCGACGTGGTGGTCTTCGACCCCCCGCGGGCCGGCCTCCACCCCGACGCCCGCTCCGATCTGCTGAACCTTATGCCCGACCGGGTCGTTTATGTCTCCTGTAACGCGGCCACACTGGCCCGGGACCTGCGGGAGTTCGTGGACGGCGGCTACCGGCTCGAGCAGGTGCGCCCGATCGACCTCTTCCCGCACACCGCCCACGTGGAGAGCGTGGCCCGCCTGACGAGGGTGTGAGCCGGCGTGCCGCCGCCTTGCATCCGGAGAGCCGGGAGCATATACTCATCACGTTATCTACGTGACGTAATTTACGTGACAGTGACATCGTGATCAAGGCGGCCCGTCATGAGACCGCGATCCTCCCAGAGAAGGAATCCGTTCGAGTACGGCCGCGAACTGGGTCCCGACGAACTCGTCGACCGTGAGGACGAGCTTGAGGAACTGGCGGCGACGATCCGCAATCGCGGAACGCTGTTCCTCATCGGCCCCCGACGGTTCGGGAAGACCTCGCTCCTGCACGCCGGTGCCGTCGAGGCAGAGCGGCAGGGGGCGATCGTTCTGCGCTTCGATGCCGAGAAATACGAGTCCCTCTCCCTGCTCGCCCAGGGGATCCTGAGCGCGGCGGTGCGGGCCATGAAGGGCTCCCTGGACAGAGCGCTCCGCTCGATGCTCGAGGCCGCCTCCCTCCTGCGTCCTCGATTCAACATTGATGCGCAAGGCAGCGTCTCGGTAATGCTCGACACGGCGGGCAAAGAGGAATTGCCCATCCTGACCGAGGCGCTGGATACGATCGAAGCGCTGGCCGAGAAACTGGATCGTCCGGTGGCGGTCATGCTCGACGAGGTCCAGGCCATCGTGATCGATCACGGTCTTCCGGCGGAGAGGCAGCTGCGGGCCACCATCCAGCGACACCGGCACCTCAGCTACATCTTCGCGGGATCGTCGACCCGTCTTCTTATGGCCATGACGAGTGACCCGGAGCGGCCTTTCTATCGGCTGGGTTCGCGGTCCTTCCTCGGTCCGATCCCCCGGGAGGCCTTCACCGCTTTTCTGCAGACAGCCTTCACGAAGGATGGATTCAACGTCGAACCGCCTGGACTCGAGGCGATCCTTGATGTGGCGGAGGATGTTCCCTACAACGTCCAGCGCCTGGCCTCCGAGACCTGGGAGATGCTGCGTTCCGGTCAGGTCGCCTCCCTTACGGCAGCGACGGTCCGGGCGGCGGTGGAGCGGATCACCGCCAAAGAAGATCCGGCGTACTCTCAGATCTGGACCCAGATCACCCGGAACCAGAAGCTGGCGCTGAAGGCGGTGATCGAGCACGCCGGCGAGCGTCTCCAGTCCGGAGAGGTCGTAGGTCCGCTGGGTCTCTCCGCTTCCAGCATGCAGGCGGCCCTGCAGGGGCTGGTGGGGGCGCATCTGATCCGCCAGGTCAACGAAGGTGGACGGGTCCGGTACCGCTTGATCGATCCCTTCACGGCCGCATGGCTGCACCGCGTCCAGGCGCATTGACATCGTCTCCGACTTTCGCGAACCGGAGACCGTCTACCGTTTGGATCCGAACAGGAGTCCCCGAATGCTGTGCACTCGCCGTCACACCGACTGTCATCACCGTTTCGACAGCCTCGCTCTTCCCGTCCAGGTCTCGAAGCTGATGCTCCTGCCGCTGCTTCTGCTGCCACTGCTCCTGGTGACGCTTTCGGCCTGCTCGGGCGGCGGCGACTGGGCCGGCCGCATCGAGACCGTGGACGGGGTGGTGCACGTCTACAACCCCGATGTCCCGCTCTGGGGGGAGGACTTCGTCCCCTTCACCGAGGTCGAGGTGCTGGGTGGACCGGGCAGTCCCGAGGAGGCTCTGTTCAGCGAACCGCTGGCGGTGGAGGTGGGGTCCGACGGCACCCGCTTCGTGCTGGACGGCACCGATCAGCGGATCCTCCGCTTCGCTCCCGACGGGACCTGCCTGGGCGCCTTCGGCCGGGCCGGCGAGGGGCCGGGAGAGTTCACAGGAGCGGCCGACCTGGCCCTGCTGCCCGACGGGGAGATCGTAGTCACCGACCAGGGCCGGATGCGGCTCTCCTGGTTCACCCCACAGGGACGCTTCCTCCGTTCGGTCCAGCAGGAGGAGGTCTACGGCCAGATCACCGCCGATTCCCGGGGCCGGATCATCGCCCACAAACAGCCCCGCACCCCGAGCGTGTTCATGATGCTGATGGCCAGTCGGACCGAGGCTGTCACTCTCGTCGACCTGCTCGATCTCTCCGGGGAGCGCACCGGTGGGTTCGGTGCGATCCGGGCGTTCGAGGGGATGATGCTGGGCATGTGGATGAACCGGGTCCAGCCGGCGGTCACGGTGGGGGATACCGTCGTGCTGAACTTCCTGGGGGAGGACTGGATCCAGGTCTGGAGCCCCGGGGGGGAACTGGCCCGGGTGGTCCACCGCAGTCTCCCCTTCGAGCCGGTGACCCCGTCCGAGGAGACGAATCAGATCGAGAACGACGACGGCTCGGTCAGCTTCCAGATGCAGTTCGAGTTCGACCTGCTGGCCACCGGCTTCGCCATCTCCCCCGACGGGAAGTACTGGGCGGTCCTGGTTGCCCTCACCCAGACCGACCGGCGCCCGCGCCCCCCAGAAGAGGAGAACACCCCGCGGGAGGACGAGATCCTCCAACGCTGGGGCATCGACCTCTTCGACGCCGACGGCCGCTGGCTGGCCCGGCAGGACCTGGGCACCGACTACCCGCTGGCCGCCCTCGACTGGGGATCCGACGGACTCTACCTCATCAACCACAGCGGCGACGCCACCGTGCGCCGCCTGCGGATGAACCCGCCCCCGGGAGGTGCGCAGTCCCCCGATTGACCGCCCCGGTCACGGCCGAAAGGAAAGCCCTCATGCCGTACCCCACGATCCGCCACGACCGTCACGCCTCTGTTCTCTCCTGGCCCACCTGCGATCTCCATCGTCACGCATCCAGGCTCATCCGCCACTCCCATCCTGCGGCCCCCTTTTCCACCCTCCTCGGCCTCCTCGGTCTGCTGACCCTCGCCGCCTGCTCGGGCGGCGACGGCTGGGCCGGGCGCGTCGAGACGGTGGACGGCGTGGTGCACCTCCACAATCCCGACACCCCGCTCTGGGGGGAGGACTTCGTCCCCTTCTCCGAGGTCGAGGTCCTGGGCGCCCCGGGCAGTCCGGTGGAGGCCCTCTTCCGCGAGCCGCTGGCGGTGGAGGTGACCGCCGACGGCATCCGCCACGTGCTGGACGGCCGGGCCCAGCGGGTGCTCCGCTTCGCCCCCGACGGCACCTGGCTGGGCGCGTACGGCCGGCTGGGGGAGGGTCCGGGGGAGTTCACCGGGGCCTGCGACCTGGCCCTCACCCCCGACGGCGGGATCCTGGTCCTGGAGCAGCGGCGACGGCGCATCTCCCGCTTCACCCCGGACGGACGTTTCCTCGACACGGTCCCGCTGGAGTTCCCCTACGGCCAGATCACGACGGACGCCCGGGGCCGCCTCATCCTCCACATCCTGACCCGCACCTCGGGCGGGGTCATGATCCCGATGAACGCCGAGGTGTTGGGGCAGTATACCCTCATCGACCAGCTCGACGGGCAGGGGGTGCGGACGGGAGGGTTCGGTGAATTCCGGGAGTTCGAAGGGATGATGCTGGGCATGTGGATGAACCGCGTCCAGCCGGTGGTGACGGTGGGTGATTCGGTGGTCCTGAACTACCTGGGGGAGGACTGGATCCAGGTCTGGAGCCCCCGGGGCGAACTGGCCCGGGTGGTCCATCGCAACATCCCCTACCAGCCGGTGGAACCGTTCGAGGAGACCGTGCAGGTCCAGGAGGGGGAGGGTGGTGTGGCGTCCATACAGATCGACTTCGAGTTGGATGTGCTGGCCACCGGCTTCGCGATCTCCCCCGACGGGCAGTACTGGGCGGCCCTGGTCGCCCTCACCCAGACCGATCGGCGCCCCGAGCGGGCCGAGGACGAAGAGGAGATCCCCCAGGAGTGGGGGATCGACCTCTTCGACGCCGACGGCCGCTGGCTGGCCCGCCAGGAGCTGGGGACCGATTGTCCTCGGGCGGTGCTCGACTGGGCGGCCGACGGGCTCTACCTGATCGACCGCATCGGCGACGCCACGGTGCGTCGACTCAGGATGGATCCGTACCAACCAGAGCGGTGACGAACGGTCTCAATCCGTCTATGACGTGATCATAGGACGGAAGGCCCTGGACCAGAGTCCCGAGCCAGCGGTCCCAAGTCCTCTCCACTTCCTCGAGAAGCATCTCCGGGAAGACCGAGCCGCGCCCGGGCTTCCTGGAGACGTGTCCGCAGAGGTCTCATCCCGCGGTCCATCCCGGCAGGTTCTCACGGATCATCCAGCGCCGGTTCAGGGGGCCTTGCCGCGGTCTGGATGGATCCAGCAACCGATAGCCCTTGATCGGGTATTCTGCGAGTCGGTCCAGTTCCGGAGAGGTGATATCCAGTCGTTCCAGGACCCAGCCCAGCCGCTTGACGGTGACAGCATCGAGTTGCAGGGCATAGGTGACGATCCGCTCCAGATCGAGAGCCGCTTCATGGGTCTCGAACGCCTGCAGGACCTCGGCGAAGTCACCGCAGTATCGGGGCATGGTCAGCCCATCCAGCAGGGTCCGCTCGGGATCGGTGACCATCACCTGGGACTCACCGATCCAGTACTTCCGGGCACCGAAGAACCGGTCCGGCATGACCTGGACGAACCGATAGACCCAGTCCCCCCTGTACTTGACGGGGGGTGACATTCAGAAGCAGAATACTCCCGTCGCCGTGTCCGTGATCCCCTGGCGCCATGTAGACGCACTGCCTCCCTTCAATCTGCCCCCGCCTATGCGTTTGTGGCCTATCATCCGAGGCGGTTTTCCAACAGCCCCCTCTACCGACTGCTCCAGGATCACTGGGACATCTTTCTGGCGTCATACGATGATCAGTTCCAGCATCAATCAGGCGCCCTCAGGTCGGTTGTAGAGAAGGTCGTTACACGGTTCATGGATTGCGGCAATCCCATGAACGGATTCGCAAGGATCCGCTGCCCCGACTGCGGTCATGAACGCCTGCTGGCCTTCTCGTGCAAATGCCGGGGATTCTGCCCCTCCTGCCAGGCCCGCCGGGCCGAGGAGTGGGCGGTCTGGGTCATCGAGAAACGGCTCGAGGCGGTGCCGCATCATCATGTCGTGTTCACCGTTCCGAAAATGCTGCGGGCCTACTTCCGCTATGACCGGTCGTTGCTGAACGGGCTGAGCCGGGCCGCCTATCTGACCATGCAGCGCTACCTGGAAGGGCTGAGAGGCTCCGAAGCGATCCCCGGCATGATCGTGGCACGCCAGACGTTCGGGGCGGGCGCCCGGTTCCATCCTCATCTGCACACGATTCTCACCAGCGGCAGCTGGGATGGGGAGGGGAGCTGGAAAGCCGTCTTCGGCTGGGACCTGCCGGTTCTGCGGGAACTGTTTCAGATCGAGGTGTTCCGTTTCTTGAGGGAGCGGGAACTGCTGAGCACCGAACGTATTGACCTGATCCGTTCGTGGCGGCATTCCGGGTTCGATGTGTTCGTCGGTGAAGCGATCGCCCCGGATGATCGGCGCACCCTGGAGCACGTGGCCCGGTATCTGCTCAGAGCTCCGGTCAGTCTGGAGCGGATGCAGTATGATCCGCAGAATGCCCGCGTGACCATCCAGCCGTTACCGGGAGAGCAGGGGGGTGTTGTGGAGCTCGAGGCGCTGGAGTTCATCGCCCGGCTGATCCTGCACATCCCCGACGTGCGCGAACGGCAGGTACTGTACTACGGAGCATATGCCAATGCCTCGAGACTGCGTGCCCAACAGCGCGCATCTGTGGTATCGGTCAACTCGCGACTATCCTCATCCGACCTGGAAGCGCCTACACCGTATG
>CAYUVJ010000145.1:4040-6132 GCA_964447955.1 uncultured Gemmatimonadota bacterium | reverse complement strand
ACCGCTACCGTTGCTCCCTTCCGGGCCTGGCGGGTTTCACGGGCCGACGTTGGCAGGACCATAAGGCGGAGAGGAAGGGATTCGAACCCCCGGTACCTTTCGGTACACACGATTTCCAGTCGTGCACCTTCGACCACTCGGTCACCTCTCCCGGGAACGACAGACCCGCAAAGTAGGGACCCCTTCGAGGGGTGTCAATCGTCGCGGCCGGTGCTGCATGGAGTCACGGATCCGGCATGGGACCGACACCCCGGAAACAAGGCCAGGCTGGTGGAGGAACGCTACGGTACTCCGCAGGGAGATCGGGATTTTCAGGTGCGGGATTTCGGGAGCATAATACGCGTCAAAACGGGACTAGACACTGCGTAAGATAGGGAATACATTGTGCGTGAGAATGGGACTGATCGCTGTGTGCTAAAGGGAATGTCCCGGGAGGATCGGCCGATGACCTCGACGGAATATCGGAAACGACTCATTGAGCCATTGATGGTCGAACTGCTCTCCGAGGCTCCGGGGCTGCTGCTCACCGGACCGCGCGCGACGGGGAAGACCACCACCGCCAGTAAATACGCCGTGACGGCCATCTCTCTGGACCAGCCCGGCGAGGCGGCCGCCTTCCGGGCGGATCCCGATGCCGCCCTCCGGGATCTGGACGAGCCGGTCCTGCTCGACGAGTGGCAGGCGGTACCGGACGTACTGGGAGCGGTCAAGCGTGCGATCGATGCCGATCCACGACCGGGCAGGTACCTGTTGACGGGATCGGTCCGGGCTGACCTGGAGGCGGCCACCTGGCCTGGGACCGGCCGTCTCATCCGTTTGGCGATGTACCCGATGACCGTTGCCGAACAGATCGGCCGTCCCCAGACGAAACCGCTACTCGATCGTCTGGCCCGGGGCGAACGACTGAGAGTGCCCGATCATCCTCCTGACCTTCGCGACTACGTGGAGTTGGCCCTGAGTGGAGGATTCCCTCAGGCCAGCCTGACCATGTCGGAGAGTGTGCGCAGACGTTGGGTGGAGAGCTACATCGAGCAGATCCTCACCCGTGACGTGGATCTTCTGGAAGGGCGTCGTGATCCCTCCCGCCTGCGGCGGTACCTCGAAGCCCTTGCCCTGAACACTGCCGGAGTGGTCGAGCACCGGACACTCTACGAGGCGGCAGGAATCGATCGGAAGACGGCCGTCGCATACGATCGTCTGCTGACCGACCTGATGATCATCACCACCCTGCCGGCCTGGTCATCCAACCGACTGAAGCGTCTCATACATGCCCCGAAGCGTTATCTGCTCGATCCGGCTCTGGTCGCAGGTACCCTCAAAGTCGATTCCACCGCGGTGCTCCGCGATGGTGATCTGCTTGGTCGATTGATCGACACCTTCGTCATGGCTCAACTTCGGGCCGATGAGACAGTGACGGATATCCGGCCGCGATTCCATCATCTGAGGACGGAAGGGGGGCGTCATGAGGTCGATATCGTCGCCGAGTTCGGCGCCCGCAATGTGATCGCGATCGAGATCAAAGCCGGCAGCGCTCCTGGCCGGGACGACGCCAGGCACATGATCTGGCTGCAGAAGGAACTCGGGAAGGACTTCGTCACCGGCGTGGTCCTGCATACCGGCAATCGTGTCTATCCTTTGACCGACGACATCACGGCCGCACCGATCTGTACACTCTGGGCATAGCTCAGGCTGGAACGACTCCATCGTCAGCAGGCCGGGCTCCGGGGATTCGGAGGGGTCTCACACGATGCCGGCCGTGACCAGCACGCCGGTGATCAGCATCAGGGCGCCCACCAGCACCCGGATGCCGCCGATGGTGACCTTGTGGAGCAGGCGCCGGCCCAGGAAAGCCCCTATGAAGGCGGCCCGCATGGCCCCCTTCTGCCCAAGCCTACCGGGTCGTTCCAGGTGCATGAACGGTCGATCGATCCGGCGGCATGGCCCGATGGTTCATCCTCCGTGTTCGCTGCCGCCGACTTCGGCGTGGGCAGACCACTTCTCGAAATCCCGGCTGGTCGCGGTCAGCCTGACCGCTCGCTTCTCGCCCGGCTTAAGGTCGACCGGGGTTGTCGGTCCGAGTTCGATCCCATCG
>CAYUVJ010000145.1:0-4030 GCA_964447955.1 uncultured Gemmatimonadota bacterium | reverse complement strand
ATCGGAGAGGTGGACCTCGACCCGGACTCGCTCGATCGTCCTCTCGGTGGTGTTCTCGACGGTGCCCACGAACGTCATCAGGAGGATGGAGAGGCCGAGGATCGCCTTCGGAGTACTCATAGGGTACATCCCTTCGGGAGAAGCGGATGATGTGAGCCATCTGGACCGTGCATTGCTGGCGGAGGGGGAGGGATTGCTCGGTCCCGCGCGGCGGGACCTTCGCGATCCCGGCGTTGACTGGCACGCCGGTGTCCAGCCTCCATCACCCAATAGTGGATCTCGATGTTGCCGAAACGGTCCCAATGCACACTGCTTCCGCTCTGGAAACCGTACTTTTCGTACCTAACGATCCAACCGCCACCGTCGGTCGAGTCGAAGGCTGAGAACATCGTGTCCTCTTTGTCCAACTCCAGGAGGAGACCTTCATCGGTGGTCGACCATTGCAGATCGAACATCTGATGGGGTGACAGACCGAATGTCCACTCATGCAACTCACCACGGGACCAGGTAGGGGTGAACCGACCGGTCGCCAGATACCTGAAGTACTCCGGCATGTCCGAATCGCCCTGCAACTCGAAATGGATCCCGTCATCTGTCCAGACCGTCAATTCGATCCTGATCGGATTCAGACGGCACCATCGATATCCCCTCCCCGGACCGAGGGGACGAGCACCCAGGTCCAGCAGCGGCGTGATGGTGGAGCGGAAATACTTCATTTGCCAATCCACATAGACTTTCCCCATCCCTATGGCCGTTTCGAGTTCAAGTGTGGACTCGTTCGCCGGTGTGACCGGTGGCGTGGGCACCGGGGGTAAGCTCAACATCAGATGGAGGATCTCGTCGGGCGAGGGTTCGTAGCGGTTCAAGCCGGAACACGTTGTAAGGCCTATGAGTATGCAGAGAGTGACGCCAGCGGACATGATCCGTCGGCTGATCCGGTGGACGGACCTGAATTTGCATCTATTCGCCATGACGAGTCCCCAGGCAGTGACCTCTCCTACCTTTGGGACGGCTGGAAAATGGGCGGGTTTACTGGGCTGCGAGTGAAGTAGAATAGCCAGGGTTGTCCTTCTCACCCATTTCCAGAGGCTTGAGCATCCGATGTTCGACCGACTGAGAGATGCCAGGATCCGACAGGCTGCGTTCGACTGGCTGACCGACCAGGTCGACCGGTTGGGTGATGTTCTGCCCCGCCTTGTGCTGATACAGGGCTTCATCTGGAACGATGAACGAGTGCCACTGCTGGGCCCCCAAGGGATCTTCAAACCCCGAATCATGGACGTACCACTCTCTCTGACTACGACTCCCAGAGGACCGTACGAAGATGCGTTCGGTTCCAATGGACTTCTACAATACCGGTATCGAGGTACCGACCCCGAACACCGAGACAACGTGGGGTTGCGGTTCGCCATGCAGAACCAGCTGCCGCTCATCTACCTGCATGGTGTCGTACCGGGTAGGTACATGGCGGCCTGGCCTGTCTTCATCGTCGGTGATGATCCGGGCTCATTGACCTTCTCCGTAGCTGTGGATGACGCAGCCCATATGGGTTTGAGTTTCGATGAGAATGGGATCCATCGAAGAGTCGCTGAAGGGATGGATGAAGGGCGACGCGCCTATGTGACCGCGGTCATCCGACAGCGTCTGCACCAGCGATCGTTCAGAGAACGAGTCCTGGAGGCTTATCGCCGCCAGTGTGCCTTCTGCAGGTTCCGTCACGAGGAACTACTGGATGCCGCTCATATCATTGCCGATTCAGCAGCAGGTGGAGAACCACTGGTCCCGAACGGACTCTCCCTGTGCAAATTCCATCATGCAGCTTTCGACCGAGGATTCTTGGGGGTTCGCCCGGATTATGTCCTGGAAGCACGTCCCGACTTATTGGAGGAAGAGGACGGCCCCACCCTCATCCATAGTGTCCAGGCGCTTCATGGAACCCGAATAATCCTCCCAGGACGGGTAGTTGATCGACCCGATCCCGAAAGGCTGGAGATTCGGTACAAGGCGTTCCTGGAGGCAGCGAGAGCATCATAGGAAGAACCGGCGCGATGAATATCATCCCTTGGCCGCTTCTCCCCAGCGGGCCAGGAACTCGGTGACGAACGCATGGATCTCATCGGCCTCCACGGCCAGCGGGGCCAGTACCATCGCGACGGTCAAAGCCAGGTGGTAGGATTCCGACCGGCTGGTCATCGCCCTCCGGTAGGCGGGATGGGCGTCGTTCACCAGGACGGTCGATTCGACCAGGCGCCCCAGGGCGGGATCGTCCGTACGCGTCTCGAACTGGATATGCAGCCCGTAGCGCCCCGGCTTGCGGCGCTTCCGGCCGGAACCCCGGGCCGTTGCGGGGGGGATCGTGGACGCCACCCCCGGCTCAGGAGTGTCAGGTCCGGATCCCGCCTCTACATCGGCTGGAGGTGTATCCGCACCCACAGGTTCCCCCATCTCCTTCCCTGGATCAGGGATGTCATCCTCTCCCGGCGAGGTCGCTGCTGTGGAGATGCCGCTCGATCCGGTCTCATCGGGAGAGATCAGCGGTATCCTGCGCTGCCCCCCGCTTCGCCGCTCGACCAGCGCCGCCAGCAGCGGGTAGGCTCTCGCCAGATCGACCAGCATATGCTCCAGGTCCCTTTCGAGCGGTCGGATCCGCCGGCGCTGTTTCGGCTTAGGGGGTCCGGCCACTCCCCAGACCTCCAGTTGGGCACTCACCACTTCCTGGACCGCTTTGCGATAGGTGAGGAACGTCGCCCCTCGAGGTCCAGAACGAATGAAGTCGGCTTTGTTAAGGATGAGGCACTCAGCGAGCGGCGGGACTTCGATCAGACCTGCGATGGTATCCCCATCGAGCGGCACTATCCCCAACCAGTCCCAGCCCCGCCGGATCACCTTACCCATCGTGCTCACCCCCACCCCCCGCTCATGCTCGGGCAGAGGCTGGGTGGAGTGAACCAGGTAGCCCACGGCTGACAGCTTACGTTTCCCCTTGATCCGTATCGAGACCGGGGCCCGCTCACCCACCTCCCGCAACCGGGAGAGCATGCGTCCGTTGACCTCAAAACGGACGCCCCCGGGATAGACGCCTTCCAGAATCCTGTCGAAGACGGATTCGAAGAGTGGGCGATAGTGTTCGGTCAACACATGCTCGATGAAGCCGCCGTCCAGGAGGGGAGAGAGGGCGTTGGTCGGGCGCAGCATGACTGCGGTCCCGGTGACATCGGGTCCCAGATGGGATGGATCGGGCTCGATCCATCGCCACGGTGCTTTGTGTTTCGAGGCCAGGTGCCAGCTGGTCGCGGTATGACTGCGGCTCGAACGGGTCTCGGTGGTGACCTCGTCACAGGCCAGCAGACCCAGCTTGATCCCGACCCCGGCGAAACCGATTCCCTTGCCCCGCTGTTTTGAGGTGGTGGCCAGGTCGTGGTAACGGCTCAGTTCGCGTCGGCTCATCCCCCGGCCGTCATCGACGACCAGCAGTGTGCGAGTGGCGGGATCGGTGCGGAATCGGACGAGCGCGGAACCCGAATCGAGCGCGTTGGCTACGATCTCGACCAGGATGGTCTCTTCGAGAGACCCTGGATACGCATCGGCGAGATCCATGAGGAGATGCCGCAGATCCACCCGAGTCTGTCCCATGTGCACTCCTCATCCAGATGGTCAGGTCGGCTGTTTAGTACCGCTCCGAGGCGGTCGGTCCTCCAGACGTGAATCCGCTTTCTAGTGTTCTATCACCTTCGCGATCCCGGCGCCCCACTCCTGCCGGGTCGGTCTACGACCAAGAGCCGTTAGACCTTGTAATGCTGGCGGAGGGGGAGGGATTGCTCGGTCCGGTAGTCAGAGACTACAACGGTTTTCGAGACCGCCCCTTTAAACCACTCAGGCACCCCTCCGCGGAATGCCCTGCAAACGAGGGACTACCAAGATGAGCGCCCCGGGCGGAGGTGACAAGTCCGGAGTATGGGGCCCGGACGGGCCCGCACCCATGCTCTGATTGCCTCTAATGATATAATATGTTATATTATACCATTCCTTT
>CAYUVJ010000144.1:0-6138 GCA_964447955.1 uncultured Gemmatimonadota bacterium | reverse complement strand
GCCGAGCGTGACCAGTGGACCGAGCAGACCGTCCAGGTCACAGCCCAGCCAGGGAGGCGGCAGCGGACCACGGGGCTCGCGGGAGGTACTGACGGTGGGAAGACCGGAGGGTTCCCGGGCCGGAGCGCCGCCCTGCAGCACTCCCGAGATCCCGACCGCGGACAGCGTGAGGAAGACCAGAAGAGAGGGAAGCAGTCGTCGCCGAACGTGACAGCGCATATCGTCACCTTCCGGGGGCCAGTGCTCCTTCCACGGCCGAAGCCGCCGCCGTCCATTCCAGGACCAGCCGTGAGGTGTTCAGGAAGATCCGGCCGTCGGGCAGCCGGGTGAAGCCCCGGATCGACCTGGAGGTGGGCAGCACCCAGCGGGCGGCCACCCGACCGTCCGGCCGTACGGCCAGCAGGTGGTTCCTGTAGTTGTAATCGCCCAGATCTTCTTCACGGAGCAGCAGAAGCCCCTGCCCGGGAACGGTGAGGGCTCCCTTGAGGTCGTTCTCCAGGTTGCGGCCCCGATCACGCTGTTCGAAGGAACGCAGGCCGGAACCGCTCACCGGGACCCAGGGACCCAGCCCCTCTGAGCCGTCCCAGAAGGCGAGGCGGACAGCACTCTCGTCGAAGACGAGCACCCGACCCTCTCCCCAGCGTCCCAGATGCCAGTCGTTGACGGCCATAGGCCACCGGGTGCGGACGGTGCGGTGACGCCCCTGCCCACCGGCCGGGAGCGAAGTGCCCGCCGCCAGGTCGACGAGATGGAGCGGCTCGGACGCATCCATGGTGGCGTCGTGGACCAGCCACCGGTCTCCCTCCAGCCAGACCGCTGCCCGGACGAACCAGTCGGCCGGCCAGTGAAACGCCCGTGCCGATCGATCGAGCGCGAACAGCCCGGTCATGACATCCAGGATGAACAAAGCATCACCGGCCATGACGGTACGGGAGCGGACGGTACGCTCGGGATGTGCTCCGAGCGTCGATCCGACCCGCCAGCCTCCACCACGCTCCAGGTCCTCAAGGAGTCGAACGCCCTGTCCGTCTCCGTAGCCCAGGAAGAGGGTCCTTTCACCCGCATGGACGAGCTCGAGCGCCGGCTGGTCGCGGCGGACCGTGGAACGCCATACGCCATGGTCCTCCAACAGATACCTCAAGTCCTCGACCACGATCTCGAGACGCCCCGGGAAGGATTCCTCGGCCATCATCCCGAGGGTCGAGGCGCTCTCTTCTTCTCCCGCTTTCCCACCCTGTTCCGGTCTCCTTCCCGGGATGTTTTCCCCCGGACCCGCTCCGCCCGGCTCGACGGTCAGCACCCGTACCCGATAGACGGCATCCTCGATCCCGATCGCCCAGAGGTCTCCGTCAGGTCCGGCCGTCACCCGCATCACGACTTCCCCCGGGATCCGATAACGCATCCGTTCGCTTCCGTCGGCGTCGAAGACCCGGATGTTCTGGAACGTACCATCCACCACATAGACGCGACCGTCGACCCCGGTGGCGGTACTCAGGGTGTAGCCCGGGACACCGAGCAGCAATCCGTTCGGTCGGCGCTCCAGATCGGCCGGCAGTTCGGTGTCCTCGATGCGGCGCCGGAGGGTCCCGTCCCCTCCGTAGAGGTCCACCCAGGGATACTGCACCCAGGCCAGCAGCACCCCTCCGTCGGGAAAGCGGCCCACGTGCACGGTGTTCAACTCGTTGGCGGCCAGGGCGGATTCGTCTCCGACCGGCGGGGCGACCGTCCGACCGAAACCGGTCGTGTCCCCGTCATCGGCGGTGAGGAGCGCGACCGGCGCACCTGGACCCCGGTAGCCGATGTTGGCCAGCCAGCCATCTTCCAGTCGGAGCAGGGAAGGAGTGGCCAGGTCGTAGGCCGGGAGGCGATCCCGCGACCGGAATCCCCCGGTCAGGGTGAACCATGAGACGCTGCCCATATGTCCGACCCCGATCCGATCGCCGTCACCTGCCAGGGTATGGGGGAAGGCGCCCAGTTCCCCAGGACCCTCGCCCCAGCCACCGAAGGTACCGAGCACCTCGCCGGTGTCCGGGTCGAAGAACCCTACCCGGGAGGTCCTCCCGTCCAGCACATAGAGCCGACCGCCGTGCCAGAGCACGTCACGCGGCATGATGAGCAGGGGGTCGGTGCTGGTCGGCGGTTCGGCGTAGAGGGTATCCAGGACCGCCTCTCGCACGATCACAACCGGCGCCCGCTCCCCGCAACCAGTGGCCGCAAGAAGCAGGGCGCCGAGACCACAGAGGATCGTCGCTCGGTTCATCGAGCCTTTCCTTCCCTCAGTCCTTCTTGATCAGGTCGTAGCCGTACCTGCCCGTACACCAGAGCTTGGCCCAGCCGTAAGCGCTCCAGCATAGTTCTTCCACTGTGGCATGCACGAGACAGTCGTTCCGCTCGGCCACCACCGCGTCCATGCACTCCACATAGCGGTAGGCCGCCAGGTAAGGGTCACCCGCCCGGGCGGTCGTCGCGGTGACCGGCAGCAGCAACGCCGCCATGAGCAATCCTGCCATCATCCTTCTTCGCATCTCGGTCCCTCCTCCGCGGATTCGCGGTCACGGGGACGCCGGGGGATGCGTCTCTTGCCCTCTCATGAGCGCAACCGGTGTGCCAAAAGGACGGCCTCGGGCCCCGTTGCTCCCGGGTGGCCACGACCGACCTCAGGCGAGGGTGTCTCGTCACACGGTCGACATCCGGGCCCGTCCCCGGAGGACGAACGCTCCCGGGGGTGATCGTCATACGGACATGACAGTTCGAGGAGGGGGGACCCGGAACCGGGTCGGCGGGGAGCCGACGGGCGTCAACCCGGCTGGACACCCAGGGCGTCCGCAGCCGCCCGGCCGCTGCGCACCGCCCCTTCGATGGTGGCCGGCCAGCCGGTGGCCGTCCAGGCGCCGGCCAGGGTGAGCCCGGCGACCGGGGTGCTGGGCCCGGGCCGGTGCGCCTCGCTCCCCGGCACCGCCCGCCAGGTGGCCCGGTGCTCGTGCACCACCCGGGAGGCAAGCAGGACCGCCGCGCGACTCTTGGGCAGAAGGGCGTGGAGGGTCTGGAGAGCGATCCCGACGATCTCCTCGTGGGAGCGTCCCCGGAAGTCGTCGGAGGCCGAGACGACCAGGTCGAGATGCTGAGCCGTCGAGGGAAGCGGGTCCGTCCCGCCCTCGGGACGTTGGGATGGCAGAGTGAAGACGAAGTGCATGGGCGCACCGACCAGGAACAGGACCTCCTCGCCGGTCACCCGGCGGTCGAACCAGAGGTGGACGTTGAGGATGGGGGACCAGTCCAGCCCTTGCCCCCGGGCGAAGGGGTCCCGGTCCCGCCAGCCGGGCGGCAGAAGGCCACGGACCGCCCCGGGAGGCACGGCCAGGACCACCCCGGAGACCGGCTGCTGCTCCCCCGTGGCCAGTACCACTCCGGTGACCCGCGGGCCGGCCCCGCCATTCTCCACCCGCAGGCTCCGCACGGCGGTGCCGGTTCGGATCGTGGCCCCGCGTCCGGTGAGGTGCTCGACCATCCGTTCCCACAACCGGCCGTGGGGCACCACCGTCCAGGCCAGATTCCCCCGCACCCGACCGCTCAAAAAGGGCTCATGGACCGCCAGCGCGGCCAGGTCAGCCCGCGCTTCCTTGAGCGGAGTGTTCAGGATGGAGAGGACGATCGGCCGCCAGAAGACCGCACGTACCCGGTCGGACTGCCCCTGCCGGTCGAGCCAGTCGGTGAACAGCTGGTCCGCACCGGAGCGCTGCAGTCGGCCGCCCTCCCGGCGCAGCGCCAGCAGGCCGCGGACGAGCTGCCGTTTCTCTCCCCCGTCCAGCGCGGAGAGACGTCCGAGGGCGCCGAGTAGACCCAGTGCACCGGGCAGCCGCCCCACCTCCAGCACCGCCGATGGACGACCGGCTTCCAGATAGGTGACCCGCAGACGGGGCTGGGTCCGGGTCAGCGACTCGGTGCCGGTGCGTCGCAGCAGGGCTTCGAACTCGGTGCAGACCGGCATCCAGACATGCCGGCCGTTCTCCACCCGCCAGCCGCTCAACGGGTCGTGGTGGTCGGAGACTTTACCGCCCAGACGCCGCCGTCGCTCCAGCAGCACCACCTCGTGACCGGCGCCGACCAGGGCTTCGGCGGCGGCCAGCCCGGCCGCCCCACCCCCGACCACAGCGACCGGGTGCCGCGTCATGCGCGGACCCGATGGCGCCAGAAGGCGGTGAGCAGCAGTCGGAGCTTGGTCACCAGGGAGAGTTCGACGCGACGGTCGAAGACCTCCCAGTCCGCCGCCTCGATCCGGTCGAGGATGGTCGTGTAGAGGTCGGCCAGCAGGGCCGGACAGATCCGGGCGTCCCGCGCGGTCAGCGGCAGCAGACGGGCCCCGTCGTCAAGGGCGGTACGGGCCCGGGCCGCCAGGTCGCGCATCAATTCCCGCCACCCCGTGTCGCTCCGGCCGGCCCGGATGTCCTCCTCGGTGACCCCATGAGCCGCCATCAGGTCCCGCGGCAGGTAGATGCGGCCCGCCTCGGCGTCCTCCCGGACGTCGCGCATGATGTTGACGAGCTGCATGCCCAGTCCCTGGGCGACCGCGTAGTCCGAAGCCTGGGGACCGGAGGCTTCGAAGATGGCCGCACAGGCCAGCCCCATGGTCCCGGCCGCCAGATAGCAGTACTCCCGGAGGTCCTCGAAGGTGGCGAAGCGGCTGATGTTCTGGTCCTGGCGCATCCCCGTCAGCAGTTCATGCAGGGCGTGCCCCGGGATTCCGAACCGGCGGACCGCGTCGGCCAGGGCGAGGAAGACCGCTCCGGTGGGTCGACCGTCGAGCATGGCCGTCAGACGCTGTTCCAGTTCGTCCAACCGGGCCATCCGCTCCGGGAGCGGACGGTCCGGCTCATCGGCCAGGTCGTCGGCCAGACGGGCGAAGGCGTAGACAGCGTAGAGCGCCCGGCGGCGATGAGGCCGGAGAGGCAGGAAGGCGTAGTAGAAGTTGCGGGCCTCGGTCCGGGCCACCCGGGCACAGACCCGATAGGCCTCGTCGACGGAGAGGTCTTCACGCCGGTCTTCCAGGAGCGGGTGGTTCATCGTCCTCCCGTGAACAGCCAACGGGTCAGTTCCCCGAACAGCAGGCCGGACCGGCGTCCGGCCGAGAGGGTCGGACGTCGTGTCAGCACGTCGTGGTCGAGTTGTTCTATGGCATCCAGCACGGCCTCCCCGCCCCGGGTGAAGAGACGCAGGTCGACCCGCAGGCGTCCCTGCAGACGATCGGCCAGCGGACGCCCGCGTTCGAAGAGTACCCGGGCACGGGCGACCAGCACCCGCATCATCCGGCGGAAGGCCGGCGTGGCGGGAGCCCGCCCCAGTTCCTCCTCCGACACCCCGAAGCGGTCCAGCTCCTCAGTGGGGATGTAGATGCGATCCAGGACGAGGTCGCGGGTGACGTCCTGCCAGAAGTTGGTCAGCTGCAGGGCGGTGCAGGTGGCGTCGCTCATCGGCCAGAGTCCGGGGTCGGGACGGCCGAAGACCGCCAGGACCAACCGGCCGACCGGGTCGGCCGAATAGGTGCAGTAGGTCAGCAGGTCCTCATAGGTCTCGTAACGCTTCACCCGCTGGTCGCGCCGGTTGGCTTCGATGAGCCGCTGGAAGGGCTCCCGGAGCAGCCCGCGGTCGGCGATGGTCTCGGCCAGGGCGATGAAGACGGGAGGCAGCGGGCCGGGGGTCGTCGGCCCTTCCCCGTAGACACTGCCCAGCCACCCCTCCCACTCATCGAGTCGGGCCAGGCGGTCGCCGCCGACCTCGTCCCCAAGGTCGTCCACCCCGCGGGCGAACCCGTAGAGCGCGTAGAGATGCCGGCGCACCTCCCGTGGCAGCAGAAAGGAGGCGATCGAGAAGTTCTCGTAGTGCCGGCGGGTGAGCGCCTCGCATTCGGCATAGGCCTGTTCGATGTCCGCCGCCTGCCTGCTCATCGCAGCCCTCTCGGAACGTCGCTCGCCGCCCGGTCTTCATGTAACCCGGGACCCGGTGATAGGGTATATACTCCAAGAAGGGTCGTGTCCACGCTCCGGGAGGGAGTCCATGAACGAGCACACGCACGATGTCAATCGCCCCGCGGAGTCCGGCCGCCGCGGCGGCGTGTTCCTAGGCTGGTCCCTGATCCTGCTG
>CAYUVJ010000143.1:1319-6202 GCA_964447955.1 uncultured Gemmatimonadota bacterium | reverse complement strand
GAGTCGACGGGCCACCTGATGGCCGGAGACCCGCATACCCACCAGCCCATCCTCTCCCACCAGACCAGCCGGCAGTCCTGCACGGGCCGGCAACAGCAGCGTGACCGGTCCCGGCCAGACGGTGCGCATGAGCGAATCAGCCGCCTCCGGGACCTCGGATACCAGTGCGTCCACTCCCGTGCGGTCGCCCACCAGGGTCAGCACCGGTCCGGACGACCGGCCTTTCAACGCAACCAGATGGTCGAGAGCGTGCGCGTTCAGGGCGTCGGTCCCCAGACCGTACTGGGTCTCGGTCGGATAGGCGACGATCCCTCCGCCAGCCATCGCCAGGGTGGCCTCGGCCAATCCCGGTTCATCGGTCCCGACGCGACGGCTCAACGAGCGTCCTCAGCCCCGCTGGCGTTCGCGGAATGCCGACCAGGCACCGGCCAGCCGCTCATCGGACAAGGCCAGGATGTTCACCGCCAGGTAGGCGGCGTTACGGGCGTTGCCGATGCCGACACAGGCGACCGGTACCCCGGGGGGCATCTGGGCGATCGACAGCAGACTGTCGAGACCGTCCAGGGCAGCATCCAGCGGGACACCGATGACGGGGCGTTCGGTGTGGGCGGCGACCACTCCCGGCAGTGCGGCGGAGAGTCCGGCTCCGCAGATGAAAACCTTCACCCCCTTCTGAGGAGCCTCCCGGACATAGGCCACCAGCTTCTCCGGGTTGCGATGGGCCGAGATCACCTGGACGTCGGTCTCGACCTCGAACTCCTCGAGAACCTGGACCGCCTTTTCCATGGTCGGCATGTCCGAGGTGCTGCCCATCAGGATGGCTACGGTCGGCATCCTCTCCTCCTGCTCTCTACGACCGGGTCAGTGCCCGGTAGGCGATATCGGTACGATGATAAGCATCCTGGAAACGGATCAGCTCTACGGCCTGGTAGGCCCGATCGACTGCGGTCGTCACCTCGGGACCGAAAGCGGTCACTCCCAGGACCCGGCCGCCGGCGGTGACCACCCGGCCGTCCTGCGCTACCGTACCGGCATGGAAGACCACCACGTCGTCAAGTCGTCCGGCCTCCACGCGCCCGGAGATCGGGCAGCCCTTCACGTACTCCCCCGGATACCCGCCGGAGGCCATGACCACACAGACAGCGGCTCCCGGTCGGATCCTCAGCATGTCCGGAGAGAGCTCTCCGCGGGCGGCGGCCAGAAGGGAGAGCGCCAGATCCCCTTCTACCAGGGGCAGCACGACCTGTGATTCCGGGTCCCCGAAACGGCAGTTGAACTCGATGACCCGTGGTTCCCCGGCCTCATCGACCATCAGACCGGCGTAGACGACCCCCCTGTAATCGATCCCCCGGGCCGTCATCTCCGCCAGCAGCGGTTCCAGGATCCGTCCCCGGACCTTCTCCAGGACCTCTGGGGTGATCACCGGGGCCGGGGCATAGGCGCCCATTCCGCCGGTATTGGGCCCCGTGTCGCCATCCCCGACCGCCTTGTGGTCCTGGCTTGAGACGAGCGTCAGAAGGACCCGGCCGTCGGTGAGGGCCAGGATCGAGGCTTCCTCCCCCTCCAAGTACTCCTCGATGACCACCTGGTCACCGGCGGTACCGAAGCGGCGCTGCTCCATGATCATGGCGACCGCTTCCCGAGCCGCCTTGCGGTCCGGGCAGACGATCGCCCCCTTGCCCGCGGCCAGACCCGAAACCTTCACGACGATCGGCCCCTCCCCTTCGGCCAGCCAGGCCTGAGCGGCGACCAGGTCGCCGAAGGTCCGATAGGCCCCGGTAGGGATGCCCGCCGAGGACATGAACTCCTTGGCCCAGGCTTTGGACCCTTCCAGCCGCGCGCCCTCGGCCCCGGGGCCGAAACAGGCGATACCCGCCTCCCGGACCCGGTCGGCCAGACCGAGCGTCAGCGGAAGTTCGGGACCCACCACGACCAGGTCTACCCCCTCGTCCACCGCCAGGGTGATCAGACCGTCCAGTTCCTCAACAGCGATCTCACGGAGCCCGGCCAGTCCGGCCATCCCCGGGTTCCCCGGTGCCGCCAGGATCTCGGAGACCGATGGGCTTCGGCTGAGACTCCAGACCAGCGCGTGTTCCCGACCTCCCGAACCGACGACGAGCACCTTCATACAGGATCCTCCATCTGAGGCTGCAGCCTGTCTGCGCATATAGTAATCACCCGGCCGACGAACCGCACCCCTGGCCGGCCCCGGACCGCCACACCTAGGAACGGAAAGGGCGCCCGGGGGTAGACCCAGGGCGCCCGGAATCCGCCGGCAGGGCGTGAGTGTGCGTACCTTTCACCCACCCAGGGCAATCCCGAACCGCAGCATGGGACCACTGCTGGAGACATCCTGGATTGCGACCGAGAACCCGGGGGCCGAGGTGACATTGCCGTTGACCTGTACGTAACCCCCTTCGAGGAGCAGTTTGATCGGCAGACGGTCGAATTTATAGCCGAAGCCCAGGAAGGCCTGGAAACCGATCTCGGGATCGGCCCGCAGCGGCTCGAGCTCGGATTCCTGAGGGAGCGCCTCCCACTGCACCAGGTTCAGCCCGCCGGCGAAGTAGATGCCGACGTCTTCGCGGGCCCCCAGGTTCAGGTAATAGACGTTGTAGGTGAATTCGAAGTCGAGGTTCCCGTCCTCGGAAGTCCATTCGGCCGGAGCCACTTTCATGAAGCCGGGGCTGAAAGTCACTCCCAGCAGCTCGAAGCCGATCTCGAAGGCTTGAGTGTCCCGCCAGTCCAGATCCTGGACCCCGGGACCGAGCCGGAAGTCGGTCCGGGCCATCCCGGCGAAGGCGGCGATGTAAGGCTTGCCGAAGACAACCTGGGCTCCGGTTTCGACAGCGGGCACAGCCACCAGAACCGCCAGCAGTATGACGAGGGTCAGCGGACGCAACGGTACCCGTCGGGCACGGTGCATATTCACCCCACTTCGGCTTACCACCGTGGTGGCCCTACCAGGACTCGAACCTGGGGCACGCGGTTTAGGAAACCGCTGCTCTATCCACCTGAGCTATAGGGCCGACGTTGTCTCCCAACAACTTACAGGGAAGCCCTATCGGGCGCGACTTCCTTTGCATCGTATTTGCACTTCAACTCCGGATCGAACTGAATCCGGTCCATCGCATCGACAAGGGTCGAGTCGCCAAGATGCGCATACCGCTGGGTCGTCTGCAACTCCTTATGACCGAGGATCTTCGCGACCTTGGTCAACGGCACATCATGTTGTACGAGCCAACTTGCGCAACAGTGCCGGAGATCGTGGAATCTCCAGCCGGCCAGCCGGGGGACCTCGGTCACGTCCCAGCCGAGCCGCTCGACGGCCTTGACCCATAGGTGCCGCGGGAACCTCGGGAAGTCGAAGATCCTGCCCGCGGGTTTGGGGTTGAGGTCCTGCAGGACGCCCTGAGCCTCTCCGTTGAGGGGGATGCGGCGTCCCTCACTGGTCTTCGAGTGCCCAGCCCGGACGGTGATGTAGCCGAGCTCCAGGTCCACGTCCTGCCAGTCCAGGGTCAGCAGTTCCCCTTGCCTCATCCCGGTCATGGCCGCCAAGTGGACCAGCGTCCGCAACCTCGGATCGCATGCACTCAGAAGGGCCTTGAACTCGTGGGGCAACAGGTACCGGTCGCCGAGCTTCTCCTCCCTCAAGCGCTCGACACCGCTTGCCGGGTTGTCCTTCAGATAACCCCAGGCGACCGCCTTCTTCATCATGTTGTGGAGTCGGGTCCGATACCGGTTAAGCGTCGCCGGCCGGTCACCCTTGCGCCGGAGATCGGCCAGCAGCCGTTCGATATGGCCGGTGGTGATCTCATCCAGGTAGGGGTTGCCGAGCATCCGCTGCAGCATCTTGACCCGGAGCGCTTCCGCCCGGTAGGACTTGGCGGCCTTCACCTTGAGGTAGTCCCGAAGATACTGCTCGGCGAAGTCGTCCAGCCGGATCCGCTCGGGGACCTTCCGCTCGGGGTAGAGCTCCTCCTCGACGAGCTGATTCAAGAGCCTTCCCCGCACCTGCCGAGCAAGGTCCAAGCTGGTCCCCGCTTTCTCTTGAATCCGCCTATCGTTCCGACTGGCATAGGCGTAGTAGGTCACCTTGCCACCGCGCCCGACGTACTTACGGATGCCGGGCTCTCCTTTAACGGAATGCCAGCTCATGGCCCGGCCTCCCTTCGATTAGATCTCATCGTCGCTCCTTTCTCCCCCCCGAGAGTGCGGGGGTTATCGGTGGTCGCCGTTTCACGCTCGCCGGATGAATCGCTCGGCTTCCTTGAGTGCCGCCCCCCGTCCCTGACGTAGCCCGATCAGGAAGCTGCTGGTCAGGGATTGATTCGGCTCAGGACCTCGGCGGCGGTGAAGACCTCGAAGCCTTCCCCGGCTCCCACCCCCTGAACGAGCAGTCGAACCGTCAGGTGAACCTCCGGCCGGTTGAACTGGTAGCCCGTCACCGGGACCATGACAGTCTCCCGTTTGACCTCCTCGACAGCGAATCGCTCGACCCCCCTCTCGACGGCTACCTCGGCCGCCCGATGGAGGGCGAGGTCGTAAACCCTCTGGGGGGTGTCCCGGCCCCAGCCGAGGTAGAAGACCTCGAACCGGTTCGGGGCGAGTTCGGTCTCACCGTATCCGATGACCACGGTTCGGCCGAAGTCGGCGGGACCGTACCGGGAGAGCGGGGCGGTACACCCGACCACCAAAAGGACGGCGAGCAGGGCGAATCGTTTCATCGTGCGTCTTCCTTCGCGAACTGCAATCGGTTGACGGCTTCCCCGAGCGAGTCGGGGGCGAGCCATGCGTACTTCTCGGTCATCCGAATCGTGGAGTGACCGAGTAACTGCTGAACGCCCCGGAGCGGGACCCCCCGTACGACAAGGTGCGATGCG
>CAYUVJ010000143.1:0-1309 GCA_964447955.1 uncultured Gemmatimonadota bacterium | reverse complement strand
AGGTATCGCGGAGGTTTCGCCACGATCAGCCTACGCACCCTTCGGTCATGCTTCATCGGCCGGAGTACCCCCCCGGAGATGATTCGGGTCCCGTCTTCATCTCGCTGGACTCTCAGCTGGTGACGTTCAGCGAACTCTCTCAGCACGCTTGAATCGCCCATGTCCTATCCCTCCCCGCCGGGAGATCGGGCCTCCTGCGCGATTCTGACCGGCCCCAACTGACCGAGGCTGCCTAAAACACCTGCTCCGGGGCCGCGCAGACCGGCCCCTTTCCCGGGTGCGTATGAGACGGAACCCGAAGGTAGGTCTCCCCAGTACTCAGGGCCGGAACTCGCACTTCTGGAGGTCGTTATTGGATTCCTCTCATACGTCCCTGTAGGATATCTGAGGGGGGCGAAGGGTTCAAGGGGGAAGGGGAGGATGCCATGCCGCTACTTGTTCACCCGACAGCCGAAGTACCAGCGTATGTGATATGCACAAGTGAACGACCCACCCAGAAGGGGAAGGGGGGGACTGCCTATAGGAATGCAATTCAAGCTGAAGCGAAGAAGAAGATCAACACGCCCATTACCACGTCGGACATTGCTGTTGAGGTAATCTATTCAACCGAGCATCCATCACCTCATCGGAAGGACATAGACAACGCAGTGAAGCCGACCCTGGACGCATTAGAGGGCTTCGCGTTTAAGAATGACGCCCAAGTTAGATCAGTCACGGGGACCCTGATCGACCGCACTTCAGAGCAAGTGATGTCTGGCCGTGTCGAGTACGTAGGAAAGCTCATGGCGGGACCGAATGTTGTTCTGATCGCGATCTATTCGAACTCACGTCTCAAGGAGTTAGGGGGTGCGCAGGTCGTCGAACAGAAGCGCATGGAGGAATACCTCAACCGGCCGACGCCCTAGAATTCTATCAAAGATCCGTTACTCAGCCCCGGTCGCCCGCCCGGCCGTGGCTTCCACTTGCCCGCGAGCCCAGGTTCTATCAGGACCTTGCAGACTTGCAGACACTGATGGGGCAGCGGTTGGGTGAACCGATCAGCGCCAATGACGATAGCAATAAACGCACCAGGATCTCGGGCGGTCCGTGAACCGTGTTGGGCCAGACAACGTTCTCGTTTCGATCAGACGAGCAAGGTGTGTACTCTCAACATGCGTTATACAATAATCAATCAACGAGAAATCGTGGCTACCGGGAGAGTCGAAATGCTACCTGCGGGACTCATTCTGATTGGGCTTGCATCATTCCTTAGGGGTTGGGGGGGACTCAATCGCACGCGATCTGAGCTCGAGAAACCGCTCATCTTTCA
>CAYUVJ010000142.1:0-6234 GCA_964447955.1 uncultured Gemmatimonadota bacterium | reverse complement strand
CGTCGTAGCCCGGTTCGTGGGAAACGCGCCGCACCTCACCGCGTTCTGCGGTTACCCAGTACGATCTGAACGGTGAAGTCCCGCTCCCCGCGCCGCAGTTCCATCTCGACCCGCTGCCCTGGAGAACCGTCCTGCAGGGCATAGGTGTAGTCGTAGATGTTGCGGATGCTCCGATCACCCATCCTCAGGATCACATCACCGGGTTCCAGGCCGGCCGTGGCGGCCGGACTGCCATCGTTCACCCCGCTGATCCGGAAGCCCTCTCCCTCCCAACCGAAGTCGGGGACCACCCCGGTGTAGACACTGATACCCGCTCGGCCTCCGCCGGGGATCTCCGGTGCGGCGGCCGGCTGGAAGACCAGCAGCTCGGGACTGCGGGACCAGGTCCGGATCAGAGCGGAAATGAAACGCACCACCCGTTCCTCGCCGGGGTAGTTCAGCCGGTCGGCATCATCGCCCGGGCGATGGTAGTCGCTGTGGGTGCCGGTGAAGAAGTGCAGGACCGGGATCCCTCGGGCATAGAAGGAAGCGTGGTCCGAGGAACCGTAGCCGTCCGGTATCCGACTGAGTCGGAAGTCGTAGGCACCGGAGTCGTTCACCCGGTCGAGGAGGGGGTCCCAGCCCGGACTCGTCCCCGTGCCGTAGACCGTCAGCGAGCGTGTGTCATCGAGTCGGCCGATCATGTCCATGTTGAGCATCGCTTCGACGGTGCCGACCTCGGCGGGCAGGTGCTCGGCCAGATGGGCCGAACCCAGCAGTCCCAGTTCCTCGGCCGCGAAGGCGGCGAAGAGCAGGTTCCGGTCGCCCAACGGGACGGCGACGAAGGCCTGGGCCAGTTCAAGCAGACCGGCTGTGCCCGAGGCGTTGTCGTCGGCCCCGTTGTGCACGGCGACGGTGTCGGGCACCAGGGAGCCTTCCCCGCCCATGCCCAGGTGGTCGTAATGGGCCCCGATCACGATCCAGGGGGCATCAGGAGTGGACGGGACGACTCCACCGAGCACGTTGTGACCGGTGGCGCGCACCGGTTCGACGTCCACCGCCAGCTGTATCCGGGGTGGGGCGGCGGGACGGCCGGAGCGGGACGACCGGGTCGGGGCGCCCACGGCGGCCAGGCGGGCGGTCAGAGGGCCGGCTCCCCCCAGCAGACGGTCGGTCGCCTCAAGGGTCAGCGAGACCGCCATGATACCCGAGGAACCGGGCGAGGCGTCATAGCGCAGGGGTTCGAGGAAATCGGCCGGATCGATCCCGGGATGCGGGGCCACCAGCAGTGCAGCCGCGCCGTGGTCGCGGGCCACTGCGGCCTTGCGGCGCAGGGCATGATGGCGCGGGAAACGCATCCCTCCCTGGTCGTCGGGCGGTCCGTAGGGGACCACCAGTACGGCCTTGCCCGTCACGTCGAGGCCGGCATAGTCGTCCCAGCCTTCGTCCGGGACCGAGATGCCGTAACCGGCGAAGACCACTTCGAGGTCCGCCTCTCCGTCATCGCTGAAAGCGAACGGCCGCCAGTCGCGGTCGAGCCGGAACTCATCGCTCTCCCCAGCGAGGGCGAGCGTGTTCCCGGACCCGAGCTCCACCCCGGATACGAACGTGAAGACCTGGAGGTAGCCACCGTCGTCACCCATAGGGACCAGACCGTAGCGGCGGAACTCGGCGGCCAGATAGCGGGCGGCCCGTTCCCCTTCCGGGGTGCCGGTCCGGCGTCCGGCCAGTTCGTCGGAGGCGAGCCAGTAGACATGTTCCCGGAGTTCGTCGGCCTGGACCTGCGGGTCGGTGGTCGTCGCAGTGTGGTCGCCGCAGCCCGGCAGCAGTGCGGCCAGCAGCAGGACAGGCAGGATCCGGCGGATCGTGAAGGGTGAGGACGGTACGGGCATCATGTCTCCTCGAGGGTCGGGGTCCGGTCACCGGGATGGCGCCACCCGGGTCCGTTCAATGAAAGACCTGGACGAGAGAACGCAAGTATCAGAGATGTGACGGGCCGGCATCCGGAGATGTGACGGGCCGGCATCCGGAGATGTGCCGGGTGAAAGGATACGACGGGTCGGACGGGGCCTGGGATCCTAGTCGAGGTCTTCGGGAGGTGGGTCACCCAGGGGGCCCGGCCAGCGGGTGAACAGGGAACGGTAGACCCGTTCCAGTCGGGGGAGGTCCACCTCTCCGCCGCCGGTCAGGACCTCGACCGCCCGCCAGATCCGATCCAGCTCGCTCTGGAAAGCGGTGCGCTCGGAGGCCGGGATGTCCAGGGTCCGGCCCCTCAGCCGTTCCGCCCGGTCGTTCCAGCGGCGGGCCTCGCCGGTCAGGGCGTCGCGGCGGGCCGGCACAGCCATCTTCCAGGGGCTGTCTTCATGCAGTGTCTTCGCCATGGCCTCAAGTTACTCGACCACCCACCGCCCCTCAAGTGCCGGGCGGGGCATCACCGACCGTTCGGCCATCCCACCGCCGCTGAGGCCGAACTGGCCCGGAGACACTGAGCCGCACCTCCACCAACCGACCTTTCGTATCACTCCTTGACTGCGGACCGTCCAGATGGCACCGGCCGGGCGGTCCCGCTCCTCGTTGGAGAGATCAGGATCCCGCCTAACCTCGACCCCGGCGGTGTCGTTGACCGGACGGAGGGAGATGACACGTCACGGAGCCGCAGCGAGCGACGAAGAACTGCTGAGCGCCTTCCGGTCCGGACGGCCGGAAGCGTTCACCAGCCTGTTCCGACGCTGGAGCCGGCCGGTCTTCGGACATGTCCTGGGTATGGTCAAGGACCCGGACCTGGCCGACGACGTGACCCAGCAGGTCTTCCTCAAACTCGTCGAACGACCCGGGATGTACACCCCCGGGACCTCGTTCGGGCGCTGGCTGCACCGGGTGGCCCGCAACACCGCCCTGGACGAGTTGAAGAAGGGGCACCGCCGCCGGGACCGCGACCAGCTCGATGAGAACATCGTCAGCGACCCGCCCCGTCATGCGGGGCGGCCCGAGGCGGGGGAACTGGACCGGCTGGTGGAGGAAGCGATCCAGCGGCTCGACGGCATCCAGCGCGAGGTGCTGGTGCTCCGGGAGTACAGCGAGCTGAGCTATCGGGAGATCGCGGAGATCACCGGCCGCTCGCTCACCACCGTCAAACAGGACATCTACCAGGCGCGGCAGGCCCTGCGTTCCGAACTGGCGCCGCACCTGGGGAGGGATCGGCAGTGACCGGACACGAAGCATGGGAAGAGCTGGCCGGACGATATCGCGACGGGGAACTCACGGCGGCCGAACAGACCGCCTTCGAGGTCCACCGGGCGGCCTGTCCCCGGTGTCAGGAGATCCTGGCCGCCGATGCCGCCCTGGCCGAGGGGCTCCGGACGATGCTGGACGAACGCTTCCCGGACGACCTGGAGGACCGCCTGGCGGCGCGGTTAGCCGCTCCGAGCGGTCCGCGTGGGGAGCGGATCCGGGGGTTCGGGCACTGGCTCCGTTACGGCGAGTTCCGGATCCCCGCTCCGGTGGCCGTGGCCGCAGCCCTGCTCCTGGTGGTCCTGGGGCTCAGGCTGGCTGTCGTCCGCACCCCGGGTGACCCGCTCGCCGGAGTGCCGCTGACCGCGGCCGCGGGTGGGGAACAAGTGGTGACGACCGAGGTCCGCGACCTGCTGGTCCGGGCCCGTTCCCTGCTGCTGGCCCTCGACACCGCGGGACCCGACCTGAATGGGAATTACCACCTGGAGACCGAACAGCGACTGAGCCACGACCTGGTCCAGCAGATGCGCTGGCTGGCCGAGGAACCGGATTACGAGGACCGGGCTAACCTGCTCGACCTGGTGATAGACCTCGAGACCATCCTGCTGGATGTCTCGACCTGGTCGGGCGGCGCCGATGCACAGCGCCTGGCGCTGGTGCGCGGCGGGATCGATGACCGCTCGCTGCTCTACCGGATCGACACGTTCACCGACGAATACGGCGGCGACTGAGCCGGACGTTCAAGGAGGAAGTCATGAGAGGGATGATGTGGTTGGCCGGCGGGATCTTCGCCCTGGGGTTCTCAGGACCGGCCGCGATGCGGCCGCAGCAGCCGCCGCCGAAACCGCCGAAGCCGCCCGTCGTGGTCGAACTCCCGGAGGTGGAGCGGATCGGCCTGGAGGCGCTGGAGATGGCCCGCGAGTCGCTGAGGGGGATCGACCTGGAAGCCCTGCAGTGGCCGGCACTGGACGAACTGGACCGGCTCGACTGGGACCGCCTGCAGGCGGAGTGGGAACAGCTCGACTGGCAGCGGATCCAGGACGAGTGGGCCCGGCAGCAGGAGGAGTTCCAGTGGCAGCTGCACGACTTCGACTTCCAGTATGACTTCGACTACGACTTAGATTACGACTTCGACTACGACTTCGATTACGACTTCGACTACGCGTTCGATTTCGAACAAGACTTCAACTTCGATTTCCCGGACTTTGAGTTGGGACTGCCGCAGGTCGAGATCGACCGGGAGCGGTTCGAGCGGGAGATGGAGCGGGGACTGCGGGAGGCCGAACGCGCCCTGCGCGAGGTGGATCTCCGGGGTGTCCGCGGGAGTGTGCTCGGCCGATCCGACCGACTGGCCCTGCTCGACCTGACCTACCAGCAGCAGGGGGACCCCGGCCTGACCCTCTTCAACGAGGCCAAGGCCCTGGTCTTCGACCGGCGCTACGAGGAGGCCCGGGCCAAGTTCCAGGAACTGGTCCGCCGCTTCGCGAACTCGGAGTACCGGGACGACGCGGAGTTCTGGTCGGCCTATGCCCTGGAGCGGATGCGCGGTCAGACCGAGGCCGCCTTCCAGGCCTATCAGGCCTTCATCCAGGCCTTCGCCCAGAGCCCGTTCGTGGAACACGCCCGCACCAGCATGGTCCAGCTGGCCGGCCGGCTCTACCAGCAGGGCATGGCCGAGTACAAGGACTACGTCGAGTCAGCCCGGGAAGACCCGGAGGAGGACGTGCGGCTCTACGCCCTGCAGGCCCTCGCCCGGATGGAGGACATCGACCTCGTCCCCGGGATCGAGAAGATCCTGACCGACCCGACCGCATCGCAGCGCCTCAAGCGGGAGGCCCTCGACCTGCTGCGCCGCAGCCCGGAGGAGCGGGCGGTGGCGGTCCAGGAACGGGTGGCTCGTGAGAACGCCGACCCGGAACTGCGCGCCTATGCCATCGGCAGCCTGGGCTCACGCCGTGACCCGGCCGGCCTGGCGGCCCTGCAGCGGATCTACCAGGGGGAGCGGAGCATCTACGCCCGGCGGTTCATCGCCGAGGCGGTGACCGGATATCGCCGGACCGACCATGCCGCCGAAGCGGCCGCGTTCCTGGCCCGCATCGCCGAGAACGACGCCGACCAGGATGTCCGCCGGCAGGCGCTGGAGGGACTGGCCGGCTTCGACGGGACGGTCGCCATGCCCCACATCACCCGGCTGCTGGAGCGCACCCGGGGGGGCGATGAGGTCCAGCCGGTCCGCCGCAGTCTGTTGCGTGCGGTCGCCCGCAGTGAGGACCCCCGCCGGGTCCAGATCCTGCGGCAGGCGGCGACCGGCGAGTCGAACGAAGAGACCCGCCGGGCGGCCGTCTCCTTCCTGGGGAGCGTAGAGGGCCCCGAGGCGCTGGACGCCCTGATCGCCATCGCCCAGGGGACCGGGCCCGAAGACGTGCGGGCCACCGCCGTGGACGAGATCGGGGACCTGGAAGGGAGCCGGGCCACCGCGGCCCTGGTCGCGGTCGTGCAGAGCGACGCTCCGATCAGAGTACGCAGGGAAGCACTGGACGAACTGGGCAACCGGGGGGGACCCGAAGCATTCACCGCGGTCAGCGGGGTAGCCACCGCCGGGGGCGACCGCCAGCTGCGTGAGGCCGCGCTCTCCGAGCTCCGGGCCTGGAGTGCCCAGGCGGTACCGGTCCTGGAGCGGGTGGCGACCACCGACCCGGAGATGGACCTGAGGGAGAGCGCCGTCTCGGCCCTCGGCCGGCTCGAGGATGGAGCCGGCTGGGACGCCCTGGCCCGCATCTTCAACAGCGATGCCGACAACCGTCTGCGCCGACGCGCCCTCGACCAGCTGTGGCGGATCAGCGAGGAGCGCAGCATGGAGACGGTGATCGGAGCGGCCAAGGGGGACCGCGACAGTGACATCCGCCGGGCGGCCGTACGCCTGCTGGGCAGCAGCGACTCGCCGGCGGCCAAGCGGGCACTGCAGGATCTGCTCAACATCCCGCCGGCCGGAGGGCGCTGAGATGGCGGCCCGGTCGACCCGGG
>CAYUVJ010000141.1:0-6315 GCA_964447955.1 uncultured Gemmatimonadota bacterium | reverse complement strand
TGCTGGTCCCCGGACAGGAACCGGTCCCCATCGACCTGGCCTTCGCTTTCACCGACGGGGTCGCCCGGACCGGGTTGACCCTCCAGGCTATCGGCGACCTCGAAGAGGTCTGGGCCCACGAGGAGATCGACGCCTCAGGCTTCTTTCTCGTCCCGGCCGCGGGGATGCTCGACCAGGATGGCGATGGGTTCTGGTTGACCACCAGGGCCCCGGCCGACCTAGTCATCCGGGACGCCGCGGACCGTCGGGGACGGATCCGCTGGCGGATCACGACCCTCGGCGTGCAAGGCCCCGGAGGGGGATGAGCCCGCTGGGAACAGAGGAACTGGCGTTCCTCATCGAACTGGCCCGTACGGTCCAGCGCTACGGGATGTATCCGGAGGGGCATCCTTCACGGGCCAGCGGGGCACAGACACTTATGGAATCATTGGCCGGATGGACCGGCTCGGAGCAGTCACTGACCGTCGGGGTGGAACCGGACCGGCTTGTGATCGGCGAGGAGGGGACCGATCCGGACAACGGCCTGCTGGCCGGACTGGCCCAACGGCTCTACGAGCATCAGATCATGTCCCTGATCTTCCGGTCAGAGCTCGGACCGGAAGGATTGCAGGCCCTGTTGGCCGCGGTTGCCCAGCCGGTCGGCCGGGAGGGCGAACCCCTGGGCGGCCGCCCGCCCGAAGAACGCGCCAGCTGGACGGGGATCGAGGTCCGGCCGGTCCCCTTCGAGTCCCTCAGCCTGGCCCGGGAGGGGGCTCCGGACGATACGAGAGCCGCGCCATCCGGTGTGGTGGGCGCTGCCGTAGGGAGCGCCGCCGAAGGAGTGGCCACGGCGGGGTCGGAGCCGGCGGACGGCGGTCCGACCGGTGTCCCGGGAGACCTCCCGGATTCTGGAGAGACCGAAGGGAAGGAGGCGGGGGGCCCGACGGGGAGCGGTCGTGCCTATACCTGGGTCGGTGAGCCGGAACCTGAACGGATCCTCAAGATGAGCCTGGAGGTCGACGAGACCGCACCCCTGACCCGGCGTTCGGTCACCCGGATGATCGAGGAGGGGCACATCTCCGGTGTGATCGACCTTTTAGAAGGAGCCCCGGTAGACAATACGACCATGGTCGAGGCCTTCGGCTGGGTCGCCCGCCCCCGTGTCATCCGGGGACTGCTCGCCGCCCAGCCTCCCGACCTGGCCACACTCGACCGGCTGATCCCCCGGCTCGGTGAGGGTCTGGCCGGACCACTGCTGGATGTGGTGGACGAGACCGATGACGGTGAGGTTCGGTCGCAGATCGAGGAGCGGCTGATCCGACTCGGCAGCGGGATCGGTCCGTTGCTGGTTGCGCGCCTCTCCGACCAACGATCGCCGGTTCGACTGACTGCTCTCCGGACGTTGGCCCGGTTGCCGGAGCGCCCGACCGGACTCGACCTGAGCGGTTGCCTGGGCGACGCCGACCCCGAGGTCCGTAAGGCCGCGCTGGGGATCGGGTCGGCCGGAGGGGTTGAGGAACGGCGGGCCGCCCTCAAGGCGGCGTTGCGCGATCCTGATCCGGGGATCGCCCGGTTCGGGATCGAGGAACTGGTCCGCGATTGTCCGAGCGGGATGGATCGGAACCTGGTCCGACTGGTCGAGGACCGGCATTTCGCCCCTCCGGTCCGCCAGGCAGGGATCCGAGCGATGACCCGGATCAGGACCGAGGAGACGAGACAGACCCTGGTCGGACTGGTCTGGGAACGCCGGTTCCTTTGGTTCTACGGCCTACGCCCCAAGGGGATGGAAATGATGGAGGGGCTCAGTACCCTGGCCCGGGCGTACGCCCAGGAACCCAGGGTGCAACGGATCCTCCAGGCCGCCCGCCGTTCCCGCGACGGCCAGGTCCGCGCCCTGGTCGGTGGCGGTCGGGACGGGGTCTCATGAACCCGGTAGTCCGCTTCCTGCATGCCCTGGCCCAGGCACTCTCGGCCGTCGGCCTGTATGGAGCCGGGCACGCCGCCCGCGAGCGGGCCCTCGACGAGGTCGTCGCCGCGTTGGAACCGTTCCTGGCCGAAGCAGGAAGGCTCGACGTCTCCTTCCTCAAGGGCCAGGTCGTGACCGGCGAAGGCCCGCTCCGGGATATGCGAGGCTGGCCCTTGGCGGCCCGACTGGCGGAAAGCGGGATCGAGCGGATCGAGGTCCGGAACGGGATCGACCGTGAGGAGATCGCAGCCTTCGTCGTGAGGCTCTCGGCCCAGCTGGGTACGACGAGCCGCGAAGTGGACGAGGAAGACCAGGTCTATGCCCATATCCGATATGGCCGGCTGGAGCGGAGTGAGACCGCTGACGAGGGGGTCGTGCTCGACCTCAACGAACAGGGCGCGCTGGCCTCAGATCTGTTCGATCAGGTCCGCCGGAGTCTCCGCGTACCATTGCCTGGTGTGTCGGTACTGATGAGGAGTCTCCAGGGCGCGATGGGGAGCGGTGACTCGCTGGTCGTGCCGCAGATACCCCACGACGGCAGCCGGGGATACATCTCGGTCCGATCCATGAACACCTCGATTCTGGCCCTCGCCTTCGCCACCTGGATGGAACTCGAATCCGATGAGATCCAGACGATCGCCGAGGCGGCCCTGCTCTACGACATCGGTAAGGTCACCGTACCGGTCGAGATACTGGAGAAGCCCGATAGCCTGACCGATGAGGAGTGGGTGATCCTGTGCCGCCATCCGGTGGCGGGTGCCCGTATCCTGCTCCGTTCCGCAGAGGAACTGGGACTGGCTGCGGTGGCGGCCTACGAGCACCATCTGGATCTCGACGGCACCGGTTATCCGGATCTCCACTTTCCGCGTACGCCCCATCGGATCAGCCAGGTGGTGCGGTTGTGCGACGTCTTCGACGCCATGCGCACCCGGCGGCATTACGAGGCGGCACAGCCTCTGAGTGCCATCGTCAAGGTCTTCCGGGAGGGATCGGGGACCAAGTTCGCTCCCGACCTGGTCGAGACCTTCGCCCGTATGCTCCTGGGCTGGTCGGACAGGTTCATCGACGCTGACGCCGGCCAGGGACTGGTCTGACATGACCGTTCCAGCCCTGTCCGTCACCCTGCTGCTCGCCGCCTGTGGCGGCGGCTCCGGATCGACATCGGAGATCCCTGTCTCCGAAGTGACGGCTGAGTCCATGGGTCAACCACCCCGGTGGTCCAGGGTGCCCCGCCGAAGAAGATGAGGAGGCTCACGATGAGAAGGAACGTCCATCCGGTCGTCCTGGCCGCGGTTCTATTGGCTCTGACCGCCTGCACCGGTTCTCCGCGTACCTGGCGGGTCGCGGTGGCCACCTTCTCCCACGAGACCTGCACCTTCTGTCCCGACTCGACCGGGGTGGACGACTGGGAGTTCTATGGTCCGCCCCGGGTCGGGGACGAGGTCCTGCGGGGGGGCGGTTACATCGGCGGGTTCCTGGACGAGCTGGCCTTCCACGAGGGCTTCGAAGCGGTCGGCATCTACTCACCGCGGGATGCCCGGGGGGGAAGTTCGGGAAGCTGGGTAACCCGGGAGGCCTTCGACAAGTACTCCTGGGGCATGGCCGAGGACCTGCGCCGCAACGGCCCCTTCGACGCGGTCTTCCTGGCCCTGCACGGGGCGATGGCGGTGGACGGGGTATCGAAGCCGGAGGCGGAACTGGTCCGACGGCTGCGCACCGTAGTCGGTGCCATTCCAGTTTTCGTGACCCTCGACCTGCACGGGAACGAGGACCAGGAACTCTCCGAGGCCGCCGACGCGGTCTTCATCGTCAAACGCTATCCCCACTACGACACCGGCTTCCAGGGGATGCGGGCCGCCTGGGTCCTGACCCGGCGCGGGGAGTACCGACCGGTGATGGCCACCCGCAAGCCAGGGGTCATCACCCCCAGTGTCTACCAGGGGACCGGTGTCTCCCCGGCCATGGAGATCATGGAACGGGCCCGCCGCTGGGAGGAGCGGATCCCGGGGCTCTATGTCTCGGTCGCCTTCGGGTTCGCCTACGCCGACGTGCCCGACGCAGGAGCCACGGTCATGGTGGTGGCCGACGACGACCAGGAACTGGCCGACCGGGTGGCCCAGGACTTGTCCGACTACATCTGGCAGGTCCGGGAGGCCTTCGCCGGCAAGGTTTTACCCAAGACGGTCGAGGGGGTCCGGCAGGCCATCCGGGCCGCCCGTTCAGGAGCCACCCCGGTCGTGCTGGCCGACCATGCCGACCGTACCGGCAACTCGAACCACGTCCTGGCCGAACTCCTGCGCCAGGGGGCCGAACGCTTCGCCATCGCCACCATCTCCGACAGCTTGGCCCTGAAGCAGCTCTCGAGCCGGAAGGTAGGGGACCGGGTGCGGGTGGATGTAGGGGGATGGGCCGACCGCTTCGCCGGGGAGCCCCTGACTGTCGAGGGCACCCTCGAGTTCCTGGGACGCTACGGGGGGTTCGAGCAGACGGCGGTCATCGGCCTGCCCGGGGAGAGCCATCTCATCCTGACCCCGCTGCTGCACCAGGTCACCGACACCGGCATCTTCCGACCGCTCGGGATCGACTGGCGCGAGCTGGACATCATCGTGCTCAAGTCCCGGGTCCACTTCCGGCGGGGCTATCACGAGACCGGGATCGCCGGGACCATCATCGAGGTGGACGCTCCGGGGCTGGGACCGGCCGACCTCACCACCCTGGACTATATGAATGTACCGAAGGACCTCTACCCGCTGAGCGGCCGGAGGTAGCCGCCGGTCGCTGGATGATAGTGTCAACCCCGGGTCGTTGATGGCGGCTCAAAGGAAATCCAGCAGGATAGCCTGGACGGCCTCCGGGGTCGCCTCGATCACCCGGTCGAAGCGTACGGGCCGGCCGGCCAAAGCGGTCAGGGCGGGCGGCACCGGGACCCCGCCGGTCATCTCCTGCACGGCGGTGATGGCCGCGAAGGGATCGTCCTCCCCCGCAGCCTGGTCCCTTCCCGGCGGTCTGCCCTCCAGGGCCCTCAGGACGTCGGGGGCGAACTTGGCCCAATGGGCCGTCCCCACCACCAGCATCGGCGCGTGTCCACGGTGACGTTCGGCCACCCGCCAAGCCACCGCGGTGTGGGGGTCGATCAGCCGGCCGTGACGCTCCCACACCTCCCGGATGGTCCGGAGACACTCGGCGGCGTCCACCCAGTCGCCCTGGAAGCACGACGCCAGATGCCGTCGGGTCTCCGGATCGACCTCGAACCGGCCCTGCTTTCCCAACTCCTCGAACCAGCCGGCCACCCGGTCGGGGTCCCCGGTCGCCTCGAAGAGCAACCGTTCCAGGTTGGAGGAGACCAGGATGTCCATGGCGGGGGAGGGGGTGTTCATCAGCCGGCGGTCGCGCAGGTCGTAGACGCCCGTGGCGAAGAAGTCGCTGAGCACCCGGTTGTCGTTGCTGGCGCAGAGCAGGCGGAGGATTGGTACCCCCATCCGGTGCGCGTACCACGCGGCCAGGAGGTTGCCGAAATTGCCGGTCGGTACGCAGACGTCGAAACCCGTACCGGCCGGCAGTGCCCCCCGGGCGACCAGGTCGGTCCAGGCGCTCAAGTAATAGGCCACCTGGGGGAGGAGCCGTCCCCAGTTGATGGAATTGGCCGAGGTGAGCCGCAGGCCGGCCTCCTCACGCAGCCGATCGACCAGGGCGTGGTCGGCGAAAGCCGCCTTCACCGCCCGCTGGCAGTCATCGAAGTCCCCCCGGACCCCGCAGACCAGGACGTTCTCCCCCGGCTGGGTCACCATCTGAAGGCGTTGGAGCGTACTGGTGCCGTGTTCCGGGTAGAAGACCGCTACCCGTGCCGAGGGGCGGTCGGCGAACCCAGCCAGGGCGGCTCCCCCGGTGTCTCCCGAGGTGGCCACCAGTACCAGCAGGTCCTCGTCGGGACGGCCGGCATTCCGGGCCTGGTCCAGGATCAGGGTCGTGAGCCGGGGGAGCAGCTGCAGGGCGAGGTCCTTGAACGCCCCGGTCGGGCCGTGCCAGAGTTCCAGCAGATGGAGATCGGTGTCGACGGTGACCACTGGGGCCACCGCCGGGTCGGAGAAGGAGCCGCCGTAGGCCGCGGTGACAGCGTCGTGGACCTGGGTAGCGTCGAGCCCGGTCGCGAAGAGCTCCAGCAGCCACCCGACCCGATCCGGGTACGACTGCCCGGCCAGGGTGGCCAGCGTCTCCACGGGCAGGGTAGGGAGCCGTTCGGGGAGGTAGAGCCCCCCGCCGGGGGCGGTGCCGGTCAGGATGACGTCGGCGAAGGTCGGACGGGAACTGTCCCCTCCGCGGGTGTCGCGATAGTGCAGGATCGACATGGGCGGATGTTACCACCCGCCGGA
>CAYUVJ010000140.1:0-6355 GCA_964447955.1 uncultured Gemmatimonadota bacterium | reverse complement strand
TTGCCGTAGCGGGGGGTGTGGTCGGTCAGCAGCAGGCGCAGAGGTTCGGCCTCGGCGAAGTCGGCGGCCAGGGCATCCAACAGCTCCCGCATCGTGATCTCGCCCTGCTCGAAGACATGATGACGGATGGCGGTCAGGGCGTCGGTGATGGTCCCCACCCCCACTCCCTGGATGTAGGTGGTGTTGTAGCGGGCGCCGCCGTCGTGGTAATCCAGTCCGTTCTCGATGCAGTCGTCGATGAGCAGGGAGAGGAAGGGGGTGGGGATGCGCTCGGCCCACAGCCGTTCGATGACGTTGTTCCCTCTGACCTTGACGTCGACGAAGTGCTCCAGCTGGGTGCGGAAGGCCGTCATCAGGTCGTCGAACGACCTCCAATCGGTCGCCTCGCCCGTGGCCGGACCCAGCCGTTTCCCGGTGCGGGGATCGAGCCCGTCGTTGAGAGTGATCTCGAGCACCTTGGGCAGATTGAAGTAGCCGGTGAGGTTGTAGTTCTCCTTGCCGAAGGCCCCCACCTCGACACAGCCGCTCGAGCCGCCGGCCCGGGCGTCGGTGATGCTCTTGCCCTGCCGGACCAGCTCCCGAACGATCAGGTCGGCGTTGAAGACCGAGGGCTGGCCGAATCCGGTCCGGATGATGCGCCCGGCCCGTATCAGGAACGCGTCCGGGTTGTGGCGGCTCAGCTGGATCGAGGAGGAGGGCTGGAGCAGGCGCATCTCCTCGATGACATCCAGGATGAGGTAGGTGACCTCGTTGACCGCGTCGGAGCCGTCGGGACGCAGGCCGCCGGTGTTGATCTGGGCGAAGTCGGTGTAGGTGTTGCTCTCCTCGGCCGTCACTCCCACCTTCGGCGGGGCCGGCTGGTTGTTGAACTTGATCCAGAGGCACTGCAGGAGTTCCCGGGCCGACTCGGGGGTCAGGGTGCCGTCGGCGAGCCCGGACCGGTAGAAGGGCTCCAGATGCTGGTCGAGGTGCCCCGGGTTGAAGGCGTCCCAGGTGTTCAGCTCGGTGACCACCCCGACGTGGACGAACCAGTAGTACTGCAGCGCCTCGTGGAAGTCGCGGGGGGCCTGGGCCGGCACCCGCTCGCAGACCTCGGCGATCCGTTCCAGTTCGGCCTTCCGGACGGGATCATTGGTCGCGGCCGCCTGCTCCCGGGCCAGGGCCGCGTAGCGGGCGGCGTAGTCGATGAGAGTCCGGGCGGCGACCTCCATGGCCTGGAGTTGTTCGGACCGGGCCAGCGCCTGCGGGTCCTCCAGCCAGTCCAGCCGGGCGATGCGATCACGGATCCGGGCGATGAAGTCCTCGAACCCCTGGTGGTAGATCTTGTCGTCCAGGACGGTGTGCCCGGGCGCACGCTGTTCCATGAACTCGGTGAAGACGCCGGCCTCGTAGGCGGCGATCCATTCCGGCGTCATCCGCTCGAAGATCGCCTCGCGCAGGGTGCGGCCCCGCCAGAAGGGGATGAACTCCTCCTCGTAGAGCCTCCGGGTCCCGGTGTCTACCCGGAAGGGGATCTTCTCCCGGCCGTCCAGGATGTCCAGGTCGCGGGGGCTGTGGCAGCAGACCTCGGGGTAGGTGGGGGTGGCCTTGGGGGCGGGGCCGCGCTCGCCCACGATGAGTTCCCCCTCGAGGATGAAGATGTCCTTGTTGCCCATCAGGTGCCGGAAAGCCAGGGCCCGCTTCATGGGTGCCGAATGGGCCCCGCAGTCCTGCCGGTAGAACTCGGTGATCAGGCGGGCCCGCTCGGACGAGAGGGTGGCGACGGCATCCAGGCTCTGCCGGCGCAGGCGGGTCACGCGTTCACTCAACGGCATCAGGATCTCTCCTCTTCATCCCCCGTACGGTCACATCCAGCCCTCTGTCCGACAATACGTCGGCTGCCCGGGCGACGGCTTCCGGCGTCGGCGGGGCCAGGTCGGGTCGGGCGTACTCCCGGTGCAGCCGGGCGTACTTGTTCTCCCCCAGGCGATGATAGGGGAGGATATCCACAGGATAGCGCATCGGCAGGCCGGCGACGAAGGCTCCGATCGCTTCCAGCGTCTCCCGGTCGTCGTTGAGACCGGGGAGAAGTGGCAGGCGTACGACCACCTCGGCCCCCGCCTCGGCCAGGCCGTGCAGGTTGCGCTGGATGTCCGAAGGGTCCACTCCGGTCAGGTCCCGGTGCTGTCCCGGATCGATCAGCTTGAGGTCGTAGAGCCAGCGGTCCACCAGCGGCAGCAGCCGTTCGCAGACCGCCTGGTCGGCGTGCCCGGAGGTGTCGACCGTGGTGTGGAGGCTGTGGTCGCGGGCCAGTCGCAGCATCGCTTCCAGGAACTCGGGTTGGGCCAGCGGTTCGCCTCCCGAGAAGGTGACCCCGCCCCCCGAGGCGGTGAAGAAGACCTCATCCCGCAGGACCTCTTCCAGCACCGCCCCGGCCGTCATGGTGCGGCCGACCCGCTCGACGGCTCCGGCCAGATAAGCGGTGGCGCAGGCCGGGTGCAGGGCTTCCAGCACCTCGCGGTAGGCCGGGAGGGGCCCGTCGGACAGCAGACGGGGGCGCAGCCAGGCCAGACAGTCGGCACAGAGTTCCCCCCGGCCGGGCCGGGACATCACCTCGGAACTCGCGGCCTGGCTCTCCGGGTTGTGGCAGAGCAGGCAGCGCAGGGGACACCCCTTCAGGAAGACGGTGACCCGTACCCCGGGCCCGTCGTGCAGGGCGAAGCGCTTGATGTCGAAGACCCTGCCTGAGACTTCGGCCGGTGATCGGCGGGACATCAGACGCCTTTTCCGGCCGGGAGGGGCAGGTCGCCGGCCGGGGGACCCGGCCGGGTGAAGATGAGGTGCCCCAGGTCGGCCTCTTGGGGGAAGGCGCGCCGGTAGGCCTTGAGCCAGCGGACCCCGAAGTCGCCGCTCCCGGAGGCCGGGACCAGGGCCCAGACACTGCCGCCGAAGCCCGCCCCGAAACAGCTGGCCGCCTCGGCGCCCAGTTCGCGGGCACGCTGCTGGAGGAAATCGGTCTGGGGGACGGCGTTCTCCAGCCCCTCCGCCGTCGCCTGGTGCGAGGCGTCGCAGACCGGACCGAGGGCGGTCAGTTCCCCGCTTTCAAGCGCGGTCCGAACGGCCGGCAGCCATTCCCGGTCCTCCCGGTAGAACTGCTCGAACCGGGCGGCGAGGCGCTGGCCGGTGAGTCCGGGCTCGTCCCGTTCGGCCTGCTCCAGTTCCTTCAGCACCCCCGCCGGACCATGGGCGCACTCCCCATCGGCCAGGGCGCCCAGGTGGGGATAGAGCGTGTCGCGTCGGGCGTTGTAGACCTCGACCGCACGGCGGGCCCGGTCGGCCGCCCGGTTGTAGGCCGCCCGGCTCGCCCCGGTCTTGTCCGCGGCCACCCCGCTGTCCATGACCGCCAGCACCCGGTCCTCGGGCCAGGGCAGCTGCGCGACGGGCTGCAGGGGGTCGTAGCGGTAGAGGCCCAGCAGTCCCGGCTGGCTGCAGAGCATGGCCGCATGATCCTCACTGCCGCCGAAGGTGCCGACCCCGGCCGCACCACCGAACGGCCCCCAAGGGCGACCGTTCTCCACACAGCCCAGATAGGCGGCCTGGGCCGGTCGCCCGCTCAGGTGTTCCTGCCACACCGGAGTCTGGTCGAGCTGGAAGAGTCGGGCGAAACCCAGGAAGACCGCCGTCATGAAGGCGCTGCTGCTGCTCATCCCGGCGGCCGGCGGGAGGTTGCTCAGGAAGACGGCGTCGGCCCCGCCGATGGTCCCGGCGCCGCCGAAGTCGCAGAAGAGCCGTTCCAGGGTCGCGGCCGGGTAGTGTACCCAGTGGCCGGCCGGTTGGTCGGGACGCTCGCCGGGCGCAAAGGTCTCCCCGGTGTCGGGGTGGTCGGCCGGGATGAAACGCACCACCCCGTCGTTGCGGGGACGCAGGACCATACGGAACCCCCGCTCGAGGGCGCATACGATACTGCGGCCGCCGGCATAGTCGGTGTGCTTGCCGTGCAGTTCCACCCGGCCGGGGACGTAGACCGCAGTCCGGGCCGGGCCAGCGGTCCGTCCCAGGACCGTCAGGCACTGGTCCAGCAACTCGTCATGAGCGGGGGGCCGGCTCACGAGTCCACTCCAGGCAGGGTCACACGGGACCCCTCGAGAGCCCGCTCCACGGTCGCGATGTCGGTAGCCCGGGTCAGGTCCCAGACCGGGGCCGAGACCGGGAAGGTCCGGATACGCAGACCCAGGTGCCGGACCGCCCAGCGGGCGGCCAGCGGCAGTTCGACCTCCCCTCGAACCGGGTGGGGGGGGATCGTCCGGCAGGCCTCCAGGATGGCCGGCGTGAAGGTCCAGCAGTTCATCGAGACCGCCCGGTGTCCGGGGTCCACCTCGCCCGGTCCCGGCTTCTCGACCAGGTCGGTCAACCAGCCTTCGGCGTCGATGCGCAGCAGGGCCATCTCGGCGATCCTCTCGGGGGGGACGTTGCCGGCCGCCAGCCCTTCGGCCGCGAAAGCGGGGAGGGCGGGGGGGGGCAGCTCACGCAGGGCGATCAGCACCTCGTGAGGGTAGAGGTTGTCGGCGTTGAGGACCAGGAAGGGGTCCTCCCCGATGAAGTCGGTCGCGGCCAGCAGGGCGTCTGCCGTCCCACGCGGCTCGGCCTGTTCGGCGAAGGTCACGCGAGGTCCGGGTCCGGTCCGGGTGAGCGGGGTGTAACGTTCCCGCACCTCGTTGGCGTCCGGGGCCAGGACCAGGCAGAGCCGGTCGTAGCCGGCGTCGACGAGGGATTGCAGTACGTGGTCCAGGAAGGGGCGTCCCCCCACCGGGATAAGCATCTTGCGGCCACTGCGCACGGCCTGTTCGACCGCTCCCGAGAGGACTGCCTCGCCCACCGTGCGCTGCATGCGGCTCCCGCGGCCGGCTGCCAGCACCACCGCCTTCCGGATGAGGGTGGCCGTCATCAGGTGGAGAACCCGACCCGCGGCAGGAGCCGGAAGAGGCTCCGGGCGATGAGCGCGAAGAGCATGAAGGCCACCACCCCGGGGACGACCCGGCCGTAGAGCAGGAACCCGGTGCCGAAGAGGGCCGTGTAGACGGCCACCACTCCCAGGAACCAGCAGAGCACGGCGGCGGTGACACTCTCGTCCCCCCGCTCCGATTCGACCGCCGAGGTGTCCACCGCCGCCCGCCACCCCGGACCGAGCGGCCGGATACGGTCGTAGAAGGACTGCAGGGTGGCCTGGTCGGCTGGCCGGGTCAGGTAGGTGACGGCCACCCAGACCACGGTGGTGATCACCACCCCGACCACCAGGCGGATCGAGGAGTGCCAGACCGGGAAGCCGAGCGGCTCGTGGAAGAACCGGAACCAGACCGCCACCAGGAAGGAGATGACCATGGCCGAGATCTCACTCCAGGCGTTGATGCGCCACCAGAACCAGCGCAGAAGGAAGATCAGGCCGGTCCCCGCCCCGATCTGGAGCAGGATCTGGAAGGCCTGCAGGGCGTTCTGGAGCCAGAGGGCTACGAACGAGGCCAGCAGGATGAGGAGGATGGTGGCGATCCGCCCGACCTGGACGTAGTGCCGGTCGTCGGCCTGCGGCTTGAAGAAGCGGCGGTAGAAGTCGTCCACGAGGTACGAGGCCCCCCAGTTGAGATGGGTCGAGATCGTGGACATGTAGGCGGCGGCCAGCGAGGCCACCGCCACCCCCAGCAGACCGTAGGGGAGGAAGACGAGCATGGCCGGGTAGGCCAGGTCGTGGCGGATGATGGAGGGGTCGAGGTTCGGGAAGCTGGCCTGGATCGATTCCAGGGTCGGGTAGACCAGCAGGGAACAGAGGGCGACCAGGATCCAGGGCCAGGGGCGCAGGGCGTAGTGGGCCACGTTGAACCAAAGGGTCGAGAGCATCGACTCCTTCTCACTGCGCGCGGCCAGCATGCGCTGGGCCACGTAGCCGCCGCCCCCCGGTTCGGCGCCGGGATACCAGGTGCTCCACCATTGCACGGCGATGGGGATGATCAGCAGAGTCAGGAAAGTGTGGGGATCGCCGGGGTCGGGCAGGAAGGAGAGCTTGTCGACCACCGCCGGATTCGAGATCAGCCCGCTCAGCCCACCTACCGCCGGCTGCTGCAGGGCATATACAGCGGCGGCGATGGAGCCGACCATGGCGATGACGAAGAGCAGCAGGTCGGTCACCACCACGCCCCAGAGGCCGGCCGAGGCCGAGTAGACCGCCGTCACCGCTCCCGCCACGATCACGGTGGTGTACTTGTCCAGCCCCAGCAGGACCCCGCTGATCTTGATGGCCGCCATGGTCACGGTCGCCATGATCATGACGTTGAAGAAGACCCCCAGGTAGAGGGCCCGGAATCCCCGCAGGAAGGCGGCCGGCCGG
>CAYUVJ010000139.1:0-6357 GCA_964447955.1 uncultured Gemmatimonadota bacterium | reverse complement strand
GGGGAGCCCTGCCGCACGGACGGTCCTCGGACCGGAAGCTGACCGATGATGACCTGGTGACCATCGATTTCGGGGCGGTGGTCGAGGGCTATCACGCCGATATCACGCGGACCATCGCCCTGGGGCCGCCTCCGGCCGACGCCCGGTCGTGGTATGAGGCCGTCTCGGCCGCCGTGGACGTGACACTCGGACAAATCCGGCCGGGGATCCCGGGCGGGTCCCTGGACGGGATCGCGAGAGCGGTTATCGACGAAGCCGGTCTGGGAGCGTATTTTGTGCACAACCTCGGGCACGGCCTCGGACTCGAGGTCCATGAGGAACCCCGCCTGGCCCCGGGCAGTGAGCAGACCCTGGTCGAAGGCATGGTGATGACGATCGAGCCCGGCGTCTATCTGCCGGGGCGCGGGGGTGTGCGGATCGAAGAGGATGTGCTGGTGACCCCGCAGGGGTACCGTCTGCTGACCACCACCTCCCGATCCTTCGACATCGCGACCTACTGAAGGAGAGGACAGACGAGCACGATGGCTTCAACGGCTGATTTCCGAAACGGGATGACCTTCCAGATGGATAAGGAACTCTGGCGGATCCTCGAGTTCCTGCATGTGAAACCCGGCAAGGGAGGCGCCTTCGTGCGTACCAAACTGCGCCGACTCTCGGACGGAGCGGTCATTGAGAGGACCTTCCGGGCGGGGGAGAAGATCGACGAGGTACGCATCGTGGCGCATATGATGCAATATCTTTATGAGAGCAACGGGCTCTACTACTTCATGGACAGCGAGAACTTCGAACAACACCCGCTCAGTGGCAAACTCATCGAGGACGTGCTCCGGTGGCTCAAGGAAGGGATCGAGGTCAAGGTCCTCTGGCACGATGAACGCCCGCTCTGGGTGGAGATCCCGCAGCATATGGAGTTGACTGTGGCCGAGACCGAACCGGGCGTGCGCGGCGACACGGCGACCGGGGTGACCAAGGCGGCCCGGTTGGAGACGGGCGCCGTCGTGCAGGTACCGCTGTTCATCAACGCCGGGGATGTGCTAAGGGTAGATACCACCACGGGCGCCTACATCACACGTGTGAGCAGCTGACCGGAGGCAGGATATGAACGAGCGGGAGATCCGTCAGCTCATCCGGATCGTCGAGGAGAGCGGTATCGGCGAGATCGAGATCCGTCGCTGGTGGGGCAAGAGTATCCGGATCTCCAAGTACGGTGGAACGGTCACCGGTCCGACCGCCGCCACGCCGAACTCCGCTCCGGCCGTGACCCCGGAGTCCGCTCCCTCCCCTCCGGCCGGCCCTCAGGTGGAGGAACGGCACGCCGTGATCCGTTCCCCCATCGTCGGGACATTCTATCGGGCTCCGGCTCCCGATGCGCCCCCGTACGTTGAGGTCGGGGACGTCATCAAACCGGGGCAGACGGTCTGCATCGTCGAGGCCATGAAGCTGATGAACGAGATCCAGGCCGAGCAGGGGGGCAAGGTCGTCCGTATCCTCGCCGAGAATGCCCAGCCCGTCGAGTACAACCAGATGCTGATCGTCATCGACCCGGAGGCCTAGTGCCCTGCCCCCCGACAACCGTCGCATCCGAGCGGCGCAGCATCCCGGCCGGCTGTGTTGCGCCTCCTCGGGATGGTATGCAACCATCCCATCGTCGCCGCGCCTTGCCGGCCGGGCGCTGCCCCACTCTCGGTGCTGACGCCTGCCGAGGGACAGGACACTGAAGTATGGACATCGACCACCTGCTGGAACAGATGGTGAAGTTCAACTGTTCCGACTTGCACCTGCAGGAGGATTTCAAGCCCTCCCTGCGGATCGACGGCCAGCTCCGTCGCCTGGATGTCCCGCCCCTGACCCGCGAGGACATGGACGGGGCCATCCGCAAGATGCTCTACGAGAAACAGGTGGAGCGCTTCGAGAAGACCAACGAGGCCGACGGATCCTATTACATCGAGGGCCTGGCCCGGTTCCGGATCAACGCCTACTCTGCTCTGAGCCGCTACAATCTGGCCATCCGTTACATCCCCCTCGACATTCCCAAGCTCGAGACCCTCAACCTGCCGGCCAAGGTCCCTGAGATCGCCCTCTCGGCCCGCGGACTCGTACTGGTGACGGGGGTGACCGGGAGCGGCAAATCGACCTCGCTGGCCGCCATGCTGCGGCATATCAATGAGAACAAGCGGGTGAAGATCATCACTCTGGAGGACCCGGTCGAGTTCCTGCACACCGAGCAGCAGGCCAGCATCAGTCAGCGGGAGGTGGGCATCGACACCATCAGCTACGGGGACGGCCTGAAGCAGGTCTTCCGGCAGAACCCCGATGTCATCCTGCTGGGGGAGGTGCGCGACGGGGAGGTCATGAGCGAAGCACTCTCGGCGGCCGAGACCGGCCACCTGGTGTTCACCACGTTGCACACGGCCGATGCCGTCCACACCATCACCCGGGTGCTCTCGTTCTATCCCCCCCACGACCATGCCGCCGTGCGGGAGGTGCTCTCCGGCAACCTGGTGGCGACCATCAGCATGCGGCTGCTGCCCAAGAAGGATGGGGGCCGGGTCCCGGCCGTCGAACTGATGATGAACACCGCTCTCATCTCGGACATCATCCGGGAGGAAGGGCGATTGCCTGAGATCACCAAACTCATCCAGGAGGGGCGGAGCCAGTACGGGATGCAGACCTTCGACCAGTGCATCCTGGACCAATATCGGAACGGTCTCATCAGCTACGAGGTGGCCAAATACGCCTCGAGCAACCCCTCCGAGTTCGACCTGGCCATCCAGGGGATCACCGCCGGCGCGGCCGAAACACAGGGTACGAAGGAGTGAGATCGGCCTGGACGCCCGAAAGGACCCGGCGTGTTCCGTAAGGTACTCGTCGCCAACCGGGGCGAGATCGCGCTCCGGATTATCCGTGCCTGCCGCGAACTGGGGGTCGAGACGGTCGCCGTCTTCAGCGAGGCGGACGCCGAATCACTGCATGTCCGTTTCGCCGACGAGGAGGTCTGTATCGGTCCGCCCCCGGCGGCCCAGTCCTATCTGAACATCCCCCAGATCCTGGCCGCGGCCGAGATCACCAACGCCGACGCCATCCACCCCGGCTACGGCTTCCTGGCCGAGAACGCCCAGTTCGCCGAGATGTGCGAGGCGATGGGGGTGACCTTCATCGGTCCCACCGCCGAGCAGATCCGTCTGATGGGGGACAAGGCCCGGGCCAAGGAGATCATGGAGTCCGCCGGTGTGCCGGTGACACCGGGGTCCGAGGGGATCGTCAAGGACCTCAAGGAGGCCTGCCGCCTGGCCGAGGAGATCGGCTATCCGGTCATGATCAAGGCCACGGCCGGCGGCGGCGGCAAGGGGATGAAGCTGGTCGACTCGGCCGAGGAACTGGAACTGCGCTGGACCGTGGCCCGGGCCGAAGCCAAAGCCGCGTTCGACAACCCCGACTGCTATCTGGAGAAGGCCATCCTCCAGCCCCGACACGTCGAGATCCAGCTGCTCGGGGACACCCATGGGAACGTCGTCCACCTGGGAGAACGGGACTGTTCGATCCAGCGCCGGCACCAGAAACTGATCGAGGAGAGTCCTTCGCCGGCGGTCACCGACAAGATGCGGGAGACCATCGGGGAGGCCGCCGTACAGGGAGCCCGGAACGTCGGTTACCGAGGGGCCGGGACGGTGGAGTTTCTGCTTGATAGGGAGGGTCGCTTCTATTTCATGGAGATGAACACCAGGATACAGGTGGAGCACCCGGTCACCGAGATGGTGACCGGGGTCGACCTGGTGAAGGAACAGATCCTGGTGGCGGCTGGTGAGCCTCTCTCGCTGCGGCAGAAGGACATCCGCTTCGAAGGGCATGCCATCGAGTGCCGCATCAACGCCGAGGACCCGGACAACGGCTTCGCGCCCTCTCCGGGGGTCATCGAGTCGCTCAACCTGCCGGGGGGACCGGGAGTGCGCGTGGACACGGCCGTCTACGCCGGCTACCGGGTCCCGCCCAACTACGACTCCATGCTCGGCAAGCTGATCTGCCACGGTCGAACGCGCGACGAGGCGATCGCCCGCATGCGGCGCGCGCTCGACGAGTTCGTGGTCGAGGGGGTCCGCAGTACGATCCCCCTGCACCGCCGGATCATGGACGACCCTGTGTTCGTCACCGGACTCGAGGTCGACACGTCCTTCATCCAGCGGCTTCTTTCACAGCCCTAACCGGTCGGCGCTTCCCCTCACCTTGCGTCCGCCGGTGACGGTCTCGAACACGGCCACCCGGCCGTTCCACGAGGGAGCGCCATGAACATTCCCAACGAGTTGAAATACACCAAGGAGCACGAGTGGTGCCGCATCGAGGGTGACGTCGCGGTGGTCGGTATCACCGACTTCGCCCAGAGCGAACTCGGCGACGTGGTCTTCATCGAGCTCCCCGAAGCGGGTACCGCAGCCGATGCGGAGAAGGAGTTCGGGACGATCGAAGCGGTCAAGGCGGTCTCCGAGCTCTTCGCACCGGTGAGCGGTGAGATCGTCGAAGTGAACCAGGCGGTGGCCGACAGTCCCGAGACTGTGAACCAGGACTGCTACGGTGACGGCTGGATGATCAAGATCAAACTGAGCGATCCGACCGAGGTGGAAGCCCTGCTCGACGCCGCGGCCTACGAGAAGATCATCGGAGAGGGCGGAGGACACTAACCGTGCACTATACGCCGACCACCCCCGAGGAAGAGCGCTCGATGCTCCAGGCCATTGGTGTGGAGCGGTTCGAAGAGCTGCTCGCCGGGGTCCCTGAACATCTGCGCCTGAAGGACGCGCTGTCCATCCCCGTCGGATGCTCCGAACCGGAGGTCCGGGCCGAGCTGGAGGAGCTGGCCGCCCGTAACCACGGATCGGGCCGGCAGATCTGCTTCGCCGGTTGCGGGGCCTACGACCACTACATCCCGGCGGCCGTGGACACGATCGTCAGCCGGTCGGAGTTCACCACGGCTTACACCCCTTATCAGCCCGAGGTCAGTCAGGGCACGCTCCAGGTGATCTACGAGTTCCAGAGCCTGGTCGCCGAACTGATGGGGATGGACATCGCCAATGCGAGTCTCTACGACGGGGGCCATGCGCTCGCCGAAGCGGTTCTGCTGGCTGAAGCGACGCGGGGCGTTCCACGCGTGCTCTACAGCGAGGGGATCAACCCCCACTATCTGAAGGTCGTCGCCACCTACGCCTCCGGTCTGGGCATCTCCCTGGTTCCGATCCCGCTGGGTGCCGACGGACGGACGGAGACCGGGGCGTTAGAAGCCGCGCTGAAGGAGCCGGCCAGTGCCGTCCTGCTGGCCCAGCCGAACATCTACGGCTGTCTCGAGGATGTCCGCCGCCTGAGTGCGCTGGTCAAGGGAGCTGACGAGAAGAAACCGCCCCTGGTGGTAGCGGTTGTTTACCCGGCCTCCCTCGGCCTGCTGGAACCCCCGGGTGATTGGGGCGCCGACGTGGCAGTGGCCGAAGGTCAGAGCCTGGGACTGCCACTCAGCCTGGGCGGCCCCTACCTGGGTCTGTTCGCCTGCCGGATCGAGCATGTCCGGCGCATGCCCGGCCGTCTGATCGGGCGGACCCTCGACCGGGATGGGCGCGGATCGTACGTACTGACGCTACAGACCCGCGAGCAGCACATCCGGCGGGCCAAGGCGACGAGCAACATCTGCACGAACCAGGGGCTCATGGGCCACGGTCTACATGACCCTGCTCGGCCCCCAGGGGCTGAAGCAGGTCGCGGAACTGGGTGCCTGGAAAGCCCACTACCTGGCCGACCGCCTGGCCGGGATCCCCGGGGTCGCCCTGACCTTCCCCAACACCCCCTTCCTGAACGAGTTCACGCTGAGCCTGGAAGCCGACCCCCGGACGGTCCTGGACCGTCTGGCCGAGACCGGGTTCCTGGGCGGTGTGGACCTGGCCCGGTTCGGACGGGACTACCACGGCAACCTGACGATCGCGGTGACGGAGCGCCGGACGCGCCAGCAGTTGGACGCGTTCGTCGAGGCCTTCACCGCCGCCGTCGCCTGAGGGGGGGGAGACATCATGGGAGACAACCTGAAGAAGATCCCGGTAGGCGATGCGGCGGCGGCCGGTCCCTGCGACGCGACCATCGACGAACGGACGGCGGCGCTGGGAGCCAGCGACTGGTCGAGTGCCTGCGAACCGCTTTCGATCGACCTGAGCCAGCCGGGACGCCGCGGGCTCTATCTGCCCGCCAGCGACGTCCCCGAGACCGACCTGGGGATCGCCGACGACCTGCAGCGGTCCCACCCACCGGACTGGCCGGAGATGAGCGAGAACGAGGTGGTAAGGCACTTCACCCGCATGTCGGCCAAGAACCACCATATCGACAAGC
>CAYUVJ010000138.1:5053-6368 GCA_964447955.1 uncultured Gemmatimonadota bacterium | reverse complement strand
AGTCGGGCGGCGGTCTCCCGGTAGTAATCGATCCGTCGGTGGTTGGCCGGTGAGGTGATGATGGCCATCACCTGCTCCCGACCCTGGCTGGTCAGGCCGATGGTCTTCAGCACCATCCGGTTCGACTCGTCGGCCAGTTTCTCCCAGTAGGCCTTCAACTGGGCGTAGTCGATCAGAACGTAGTCGGCTCCGACCGGGTTGCCGAACTCTTCTTCGGGCGTGGTTACACGGGGGGCGCCGCAGCCGACCACCAGCAGGACGGCGGTCAGCAGGAGCAGGACAGGAAGCCGGCGGAGGGGGTGCGTTCGCATGGGCTGGATCCTCCCCGATGACGGTGGGGGTGAGGGAGTCACTGCCGGAGACGCTCCAGCAGCTGCTGGTAATGCAATCGCCGGGTCGGTTCCTTCAATCTCCGCCCGGTGGACCCTCCAAGCCGCCCAGGAAACGGACCAGGCCGCCCCAGCGGTGATGGACCTGGAAGCCGTGGCGGAGGTAGAAGTGCTGGAAGTGGAAGTGGGTCTTGACGACCCGCATGCCCCGACCTTCCATCCGGATGCAGAAGTCCTCGAGCAAGGCTCCGCTGATCCCCCGGTCGCGCAGGGCAGCAGTGATCACCAGACCATCCAAGTGGACCACCCCATCGCCTTCCAGCTTGAAGCGGATACCGCCCACCACCTGCTCGTCGGCATCCAGCACCAGCAGGAAACGGTCGAGTTCGGAGATGCGGATGGGATAGCCGGCCCGCACGTAGACCCGGTAGAGTCGCCCGATCTCGCCCGGTTCAATAGGACTGCGGACGGTGAACTCCTCACCCAGCTTGTCGGTGATGCGTGAACGGACGATGACCTCCTTGTGCTCCACGTCACCGACCGCCAGCACCTCGACCGCCCGTCCCGGTGAGGAGGGGAAGACCAGACGGCCGAAGACATGGCGATCGTCCGCATCGGTGAGGAGGGCCTGCAGGTCGGAGAGTTCCACCATCTGGGTGGGGCGCCGGGTGGGGGTGCGGAACATGCGCTGGAGCAGGGTGTCCATGGCCCGCCGGATGTTTGGTCCCGCTTCCTGGAAGTAGGTATGCCGGTAGAGGTGGTAGCGGGCCAGGTCCCCCAGCCGGTCGAGCCGGTAGAGCCGGTAGACCTCGGCCACCAGTTCCTCCCGGGCGCTGGCCGTGGCGTCCGGGTTCACCTCGCGCCAGTCCTGGTAGCGTTCGACGGCCAGTTGGACCGCCAGGGGGACGTGGTACTCCGCCTGCAGCCGGTCCAGGTAGGTCTGGAGCGCCTCGGCGAACCCCTGGATGCAGCAGGGGATGGAACGA
>CAYUVJ010000138.1:2451-5043 GCA_964447955.1 uncultured Gemmatimonadota bacterium | reverse complement strand
ACGATGGCTCAACTCCTGGAGCAGTTCGAGCAGGAAGGTCTGGGCTTCCCCGACCCCGAGCGCCTCGACACAGGCGTCGAAGATCCAGGCCAGATCGAGCTTCTGCTGGGTGCGGGGGTAGTGACTGATCGTCTGCTGGTAGAAGTTGTGGACCATCGGTTCGACCAGGGAGACCGGATCCTCGTAGGGGCGCCAGCCGGTCAGGGAGAGGATCACCGTCCCCTGGCGGAAGTCGGGTTCCGGGACGACCACGTTGGTCGGGGCGACCAGGCCCGGGACGATGCGCCGTCCACTGTTGTGCCAGCCGGAAAAGAAGGCCGTCATCGCCCGTACGAACAGGGTGCGCCAGACCCGATGCGCCGGCTGGGTGAACTGTTCGGCCTGCCAGCCGGAGTACTCCCGGATCCGCTCCCAGACGGTCAGCTCTCCTACATATGCCAGCGAGAAAGCGCCCAGACCGGGGCGGGCGCAGCCGAACTGGGGGACCACTGGCTGGCCGTAGGGGTAGCCGTGGAGGGCGATCAGCCAGTAGTTGGTCTCCTGGACGGCGTGGGAGTCCATGTCGGGCCGGACCACCAGCAGCAGGTCGAGATGGTGTCCGTATTCGGTGTTGGTGCTGATCCGGTAGAGTTGATGGGGGTGCATGCTGAGAACCCGGGAGACCCAGATGCCCCGTTCGGGCACCTCGGCCAGGTCGAACTCCTCCCCGTCGAAGGCGAGCATCACCGATTCCTTCAGGAAGGTGGTGCCCACCAGGACCCGCTCCAGGGTCCGGATCTCATTGGCCGCCAGACCGTCCTGGAAGACGATCCGGCCGGTCCAGTCACTGGCCCGCAGAGGACCCGCACTGCGGTCGAGGTGGTCCTCGAACTGCGCGCCGAGACGCTCGAAGTGGCCCCGGGCGTCGGCAGCGAGTTCCGGGTCGGCATCGTGCAGGGCCCAGGAGACCAGTTCCGCCCGGACCACACCGTAGTACTCGGGGTGATAACGGGCGAAGTTGGCCAGCAGGGCCAGGATGTCCATGATGCTGCGCCGGGTGGCCGGGTCGGTCGGCCAGGCCAGCCGGGTGCGGTAGGTGTGCATCCGCTGGCGCAGGGCCTCCAGGCGGGACGGTTCCAGGTTGAACCGGGCGATCTCCTCGATGCTCTGTTCGGTCAAAAAGGGGAGTCCGGACTGCAGGAAACTGGGGAAGAGCCGGCTGTAGTCCTGCACCGGCTCGTCCAGCAGCAGGACCCGGTAGGCGGTGGCCCTCACCTGCAGGTCGGGATGCCGCGAGAGGGCCTCCAGGCGCCGACGGATGACCCCGGTGACCTGCAGGTTGGCGGCCCTCAGGGTGCGCTCCAACTCGGCGATGGCCTCCAGCGCTGCGGCTGGAGCATCGAAGAGGGCCCGCACGAACCTCCGGTTGAGGTCCGAGAGCCGGACATCTTGGGTCCGCAGGTTCTCGGTCATGGCCGGGACCGGCTTCTCCAGGCTCTCGCGCCGGGGCAGCAGGACCTGGGGACTCACCTTGTGGAGGGGGAGATCCCAGCCGTCGCGACTGGGGCAGAACTGGATGAGGGCCGGGTTGCCCAGCCAGAGCAGCGGCTGGCGGGCGAACAGGCCGAGGTCGATCCCCTCCCCGGTGAGATGGTACTCCAGGTCGCCCATCAGCACCGCCCCCGGGTCGCTCAGCCGGCGGATCGGCAGCAGCCGCATGGTCATCCGGTTGAACAGCCCTTCGTCGGTGGCCACGATGTCGTCTTCGAGGATCCCCAGGTCGCGGTAGAACCAGCGGGGGATGTGGACCTGGTAGCCGTTGACGGTCAGGTCGATCGAGTCCCGCTCGTAGAGATGATCGATGGTCGGGGCGAAGTTGCGGGCGATGTTCTTGCGTTTGAAGGAACCCTTAGGGGTGAGTTCCTCCATCTCGGCATCGAAGTCACGCTCGAGCAGGGAGAAGTTGACCACCCGTTCGAAGGGTGCCAGGTCGCGGTTGGCGGCGGCCACGATCTGGTGGAAGTACTCGTGGATGCCCTCCGGGCCGCCGGCCGCCTTGAGGACGGGGTCCTCCAGGTCGGGGACGATGAGCAGGACGTTGAAGTTGCGGCCGTCACCCACCAGGAAACTGCGCTGGATGCCGGGCACGTCGATGAACTTACGTTCCACCCGCAGGGGGGCGATGGTCTGCCCCCGGCTGTTCTTGTAGATGTCCTTGATGCGGTCGACGATCTGGTAGTAACCGCTGGGCCGGACCCGGAAGAGGTCTCCGGTGGCCAGCCAGTAGATCTCACCATCGGTCGTCTCATCGTCGAGGTAGCGCGCGATGTAGGGACCGGCGACCTGCAGTTCGCCCTCTTCGCTGAAGCGCACCCGGATGCCCGGCAGGGGGAGGCCGACCGTGTCGTCCTCGTAGGCCCCGGGAGGCGTCATGGTGATCCCGCCGGTCCCCTCGGTCATCCCGAAGCCGCTGCATAGCTCTACCCCGTGTTTCTGAAAGAAACGGAAGACTCTGGGATCCTGGTAGCCGGCGGCTGAGAGCCCCCAGCGCAGGCGGTCCCCGACCACCTGCTCCAGGATCCGCCGGTGCTTCGAGGTATCGGGTTCCTGCTT
>CAYUVJ010000138.1:1270-2441 GCA_964447955.1 uncultured Gemmatimonadota bacterium | reverse complement strand
GGCAGCAGGTTCAACAGCCGGTCGGCCGAAGCGCTTCCGGTGAAGGTATAAGTGCCGCCCCAGAAGAGCATTCCCTGCAGCTCCAGGTACCGGCCGAAGGTGTGGAAGAGGGGGAGGTAGGAGAGCACAACCTCTTCCTCACCCACCTCGGGCAGGGCCGCTGCCCGGGCGAACCGCTTGGTGACCAGGTTGTACTGGGTGAAACGCACGCCCTTCTGACGACCGGTGCTTCCTGAGGTGAAGAGTACGGTGACCGGATCGTGGATCCCGGGACGGGGCCGTTCGGCCAGTCGGGCCGCGGCCGCCGCGGGGTCCACCTGGGCCAGTTCGGCCTCCAGCCTCAGGCAACCGGTCTCCCCGCACTCCGCGCCCGGACCGATGAGGAGGGTCCGGAAGGGCTTCCGGGCGAGTTCCTTCACGGTCAGGAGCCGTTCGAGCCGCTCCGGGTTGTCGGTTACCGCCACATCGATACCGAGACGGTCGAAGATGGGCAGGAGTTCGTCCACGTCCAGGTGGATGCTCAACGGCGTTACCAGGAAGCCGTGGAACAGGCAGGCGAGGTCACAGCAGGCGCTGTCCACGCTGTTCTCGGAGAGGATCGCCACCCGGGGCCCCTCCGGGACCAGTTCCAGGAGGACGGCCGCCATGAGGTCGATACGGCGGGCCACCTGCTCGTAGGACCAGCGTTGGGTCCCGGCACCGTCAGGCTCCTGGAAGAAAGGGCGCTCGGGATGGGCCGCCAGCCGGTCGGCCATCACCGCCCGGAGGTCGTAATCCAGGTGTTCGATGAGGGGAAAGGTGGTCCTGGTCCAGCGGTCGCGATGTTCATGGTCGGGCAGGGCACGCAGGTATGGACTGCGACGGGTCCGATCCAGGTAGTCACGCCAGAGCCCGGCCGGGATCCGGCCGAGGCGCCCGGCGGCCTGGGCAGCTTCCACGGCCTCCAGCAGGGCGACCGCCCGGTCGGGGTCGACCGCGACCAGCCCGGTGGGGTCCCAAGGTCGGAGCAGGTCAGCGAAGGCATCGGTGCGGCGGCTCATGCCGGTATCATACGCACCGGCCTCCCGGACGGCCAATCCTATGCCGGTGCATCGGCGGCGGGATCAGCGAGGGCGGAGGAAGAGCTGGGTGAAGTAGACGCCCCCGTCGTCGTCGAAGGCGATCCCGATCC
>CAYUVJ010000138.1:0-1260 GCA_964447955.1 uncultured Gemmatimonadota bacterium | reverse complement strand
GTATGGGTCACCCGGTCGTTCCGTCCCTCTGCTTCGCGGAACGGGTCATCCGACCATGTCGGCATTACCTTCCCACCTCCTTGATGTGTATCGTATGACGTCCGGAGGGGACCATGCATCCATGGTCGCGACCGGCCGCCACCCACACCCCGGATGAAGAGGGGAACGGACGATGCGACAGCGCTACGGACGGAACACGGTCAACAGGCTCGTCACCGCCATCCTGCTCGGGCTCGTGCTGGTCGGTACCGCCTGTGCCGGGAGCCGCGTGGCCGGTCGTCCTGAGGCCCTTCCCGGGCCGGGGATGGAGGCGGTGGAGCCGGCGCGGGGAGGGGAGAGCCCCACGGAGGCCCTGGCCGCTTTCCATGACGCCTTCCGACAGGGGCTCACCCTGTCGGTCGCCCAGCGTCCTTCGGATGTCAGCGCACGGCGCTTCACCCAGGCCCAGCTCTGGATGGCGCTGCAGGCCCCGCTGGCCTCCGGCGCCTTCCAGGTCGAGGAGGTAGGCCGCTCCCTGCAGGGGCGCCCCATCCACACCCTGGTCTGGGGCGAGGGCCCGGAGCGGGTGCTCTTCTGGTCCCAGATGCACGGCAACGAATCGTGCGCCACGATGGCTATCGTCGACCTGGCCCACTGGCTGGCAGCCGATGACCTCGATCCCCGTCGCGAACGCCTGCGGTCCGGGATCACCCTGATCCTGCTGCCCATGCTCAACCCCGACGGGGCCGAGCGCTTCCAGCGGGAGAACGCGGTGGGGATCGACATCAACCGGGATGCCCGCCGGCTGGTCACCCCCGAGGCCCGCACCCTGCGGTCGGTCTGGGAGGCCTGGCAGCCCGACTTCGGCTTCAATCTCCACGACCAGGATCCCCGGACTAGCGCCGGACGAAGAGGCGAACGGGCCGCCATCGCCCTGCTGGCGCCGGCCGCCGATCCCCAGCGCAGCTGGGGTCCCATCCGCTCCCGGGCCCGCCAGGTGGCGGCCGTGATCGCCACCGTCCTGGAAGAGGAGGTCCCCGGCCGGGTGGCCCGCTACGGCGACGCCTTCAACCCGCGGGCCTTCGGGGACCTGATGCAGCAGTGGGGGACCAGTACCGTGCTCATCGAGAGTGGGGTCCTCCCCGACGACCCGCAGAAGCAGCGCCTGCGGGCGATCAACAGCGGGGCCCTGCTGGCCGCACTCGAGGCGATCGCCGGTGGCACCTGGCGTCAGGCGGACCCGGAAGTCTATGAGGACCTGCCCGAGAACAGCGGGAACAG
>CAYUVJ010000137.1:0-6450 GCA_964447955.1 uncultured Gemmatimonadota bacterium | reverse complement strand
GCTGGGCCTCGGGCACCGCGTTCTCGACGTGGGCCGGGGACTCGGAAGCGCTTTGCTCCCCGCCGCTGCAGGCAGCGGTCACGGTCAGTAGCAGGATCATACCCAGGGATCTCGGTTGGATTCTCATCATGACAGCCCCCCGTCGTTGTCTTCCACTTCACTGCGTGAGACGGTCCGGGTCCCGACACTGAAGTCGAGCCGTGCGGACGCCTGGCCCAGTTCGGCCTCCAGGTCGGCCAGGTGTAATCGGGCCGAGGTCAGCTGGACCAGCGCTTCCTGGACGGCCTGTGGTGAGGTCTCACCGCTCGCCTCGGCCTGGACCGCCTGCCGGTAGGCCCCTTCGAGCGCCGGGAGGGTCTCCTGACGCCATCGGGTATGTCGCTCCAGGACCGAACGGTAGGCTTCCCAGGCGCTCGCGACCTCGAGCAGGACCTGCTGACGGGTGGCTTCGTAGGTGTAGGCCGCTGTCTCCAGTTCGGCGTGCGCACGGGTCGTCCCGGCCCGGTTCTGGTTCAGGATGGGGAGACCGACCTGCAGCCCCGGGCCGGTGGTCAGTTGCGGCTCCCCCTTGTCCTTGGAATCGATGATGGCCATGAGCTCCAGGATCCGGGCCCGCTCCAGACCGACCCGCCGTCCGGCCGCCTCGACGCCCAGCTCGGCCGCGTGCAGGTCGGGTCGGGCGGCCAGGGCGACGGCCTGCAGCTCCTCCAGCGGGGCTGGGGCCTCAGCGGCCGCGACTGCGGTCACCGGTTCCAGTGACGGGGCTCCGGCCCCCAGGCCCATGAGAGCGGCCAGTTCATGCTGCCGCAGGGCCGCTTCCCGCCGGCGGACGGCCAGGCCGTCCCGGGCCTGGAGCGAGGCCGCGACCGTGCGGGAGCACTCCTGCTCGCTGATGTCGCCGGCGGCCAGCCGGGCCTGGGCGATCCGGGCCAGTTCCGCCTGGGCCGCGGCTCCCTCCTCGGCCTGGCTCCGGGCCTGCCGGGCGGCCGCCAGGGCGAAGTAGGCGGTCTCGACGTCCCGGACGAGACCAAGACCGTTCTGGACCAGGTCCTCGGCCACCCGCTCGGCGTCGAGCCGGGCGGCGGCCACTTTCCCCGGTCGCTGGACGAACTCGGCCAGCGGCAGGATCATCTTGGCCTCCAGACCCTTAGGGCCGACCGGGAAGAACAGGGAGAAGACCGGGTTGCTGATCATCCCGGCCTGGAGCAGGTCGGCCCGGGCGAGACCGAGCCGGGCCAGGTCGGCCTGGAAGCGGGCGTTGTTCCACAGGGCGGTGGCCACCGCCTCGTCCAGCTCGAGACCGTCGGTGAGTCCCACCCCGGTCGGGAGGGTCACCTCTCCGGGAGTGACCGGCGGGCCCGGCATCCGGCCGCTCCGCTCGGCGATCTCATCGGAGACCCACCCGCGGTCCTGGGCCGGGCCGGCCGCACAGCCGGCGGCCAGAGCCAGCAGGAGGGGGGGGAGGGTCTGGAGGAACAGGTTTCGGCCGTTCATGGCGCGACTCCCGTGGGAACGGGTCGGAAGGACCGGCAGGATCATCTTCTCTACCTCAGGCTAGCACTCGGTATTGACGGGTTCCACCGGGTGAGGGAAGGTGGGAAGGTCCCCCTCCCGGTGGACACGGCCGGCCGGGACGATAAATCGGATCGGAACGAAGGAGACCCTCATGGGATTCGACACCACCGCCGTGCTCGAACGACTCGCCGCCTTCCCGCGCGTCCCACTGGCCCATCTGCCCACGCCGCTGGAGCGGCTCGAGAACCTGAGCGCCCGGCTGGGCGGGCCGCGCATCTGGGTCAAGCGGGACGATGCCACAGGACTGGCCTTCGGCGGCAACAAGGCCCGCAAGCTCGAGTTCATCCTGGCCGACGCCCAAGCCCAGGGTGCCGATACGGTGGTGACCTGGGCCGGTATCCAGTCGAACTGGTGCCGGCAGACCGCCGCGGCCGCGGCGCGCCTCGGGATGCGGGCGGTGCTGGTGCTCTTCCACAAACCCCCCTTCGAGGGCGCCGTGGACGGCAACCTGCTGCTCGACCGGATGCTGGGGGCGGAGGTCCACATCGTCCCGGCCGAAGGACGCAGGACCATGGCCTGGGAAGAGGTGGCCGAATGGGTGGAACCGGTGGTCGCGGCCGAGGAGGCGGCCGGGCGCAAGGTCTACATCGCCCCGGTCGGCGGCTCCATGCCCGACGGCTCGATGCAGGAACCGTGGGGGGCGCTCGGGTACCTGGAGGCCTGGCGGGAGCTGCATGAACAGGCGAAGGAGCGGGACGTCCGTTTTGTGACCGTGGTGCACGCCACCGGTTCAGGGGCCACCCAGGCCGGCCTGCTGGTCGGTGCCCGGATCATGGACCCGCAGACCCGCATCATCGGGGTGAGTGTCTCGGAGGATGCCGCCACCCTGGGTGGTTGGGTACGCACCATCGCGGACCGCACGCTCGGACTGATAGGCCGTGAGGAACAGGTGAGGAAGGACGAGATCGATGTGCGGGACACTTACGTCGGGGCCGGCTACGGCCATATGAGCTCTGAGGTGGCCGAGACGCTCCGCTTGCTGGCCTCCACCGAGGGACTTCTGCTCGACCCGGTCTACACCGGCAAGGCGATGACCGGACTGCTGGACATGGTGCGGCAGGGGGAGTTCGCGGCGGACTCGGACGTGCTCTTCGTCCACACCGGAGGGACGCCGGCGCTCTTCCCCTATCGGGACGACCTGGGAGGCTGAGGGGCGGAGAGGTCCCCCGCGGCCGGCCAGACCGACCGGCCCGGACTCAGCGGACGGGTGGGGGTGGGGGCGCTGCGGCCCCCGGTTTGACCAGGTCGCCCCGGGCCATCCCCGAGCCCTCGAGGATGAGGCAGCGGGCGGCCTGTCCCTCTCCGATCGAGGCGTCCAGCACCTGGATCCGGCCCAGGACCTGCTCCTCGAAGCCCAGCGAGATGCCCAGGTCGGGATCGATGAGTTCCGGCCCTCTCCGATAGACCCAGAGGACGTTGCCGGGGACCAAGCCGGAATCCCCGCCCGGCTTGATGTAGCAGTAGGGTGCATCCGTCGAGACGGTGAGGACGGTGCCGCTCCAAGGATATTCGGGCAGCCGGTCCGCCGAGTAGCGGACCACCTTGTTAGCGCATTCGGCGGCTGCCTTGCCGATCCGGGTGCCGCCCCAGCGGTCCACCGAGCTGTAGTCGAGGACCTCGCTGTCCAGGTTCAGACCCATGGTAGTCTCGCGGCCCTCGAAGGACTCGGCGTAGACGATCTCGCCGGTGGTGGTATCCACGAAACGCACGTCGGCCACCACCCGGGCGACCGAGCGCTTCTCCCCGAAAGCCCCCAGCTCAGCCTCCTGACGCTCCTCACCGAACTGGGTGACGGCCCCGAAGACGGCCAGGCGCACCCCCAGGACCTGCCCGACTTCGGCGGCCGAGGCCTGGTCCACCGCTCCGGAGAGGGCGAACCCCTGCTCGGCCATGATGGCCTCCATCTCCTGTCGTTCCACCACGGTGAACCGGCCCGAACGGGCCAGGGCGGTTACCAGCATCTCGGCCATGGCCTGGCCCACGTCGGGGGAGAAGGTGGCGCGGTCCTCGAAGTTGAAGACCGCGATGCTCGGTCGGGCTCCCCGCAGAGGGACCTCGGGCAGGGGCTGTTCCTGGGCCGCGGCCGGGCGGACCGGGCCCAACAGGAGAACGACCAGCAGTGGGCAGAATAACGACCGGGGGGACACAAGAAACATCATGACCCTCTCGAGACGGGGTTGCGCCCCCATGCTAGGACCTGTCCGGGTCGGACCGCAAGATGGTGCTGTCAGTCCGGGTCGAGGTCGCCGTGGTCAGGCTTGGAGGCGTGGCGGCCGCCACCGGCGGTCGTCGCCCGCCCCTTGACCTGGGCCGCGGACCTGTCAAGATAGGCCCGTGACCATGGATCCCTCCGACGACATCCTGCGCCGGGCCCGCGCCTTCCGCGACCTGGGATTCACTCCGGCCCATCAGCCGGTAGCGGTCACCGGGGCCGAGGCCGTGGGCCGGGACGGCTGGCGCATCACCGCCGCCAAACCGGCCATGGGCACCCTGGTGGTCCTCACCGCCGTCCATCCCTCCCGCGACCGCATCGAGGAGGCCTTCGGACAGGCGGGGGAGGAGATCGACCGGCTGGTCGACGTCTTCAACCGCTACGACCCGGCCAGCCCGGTGGGGGTGCTCAACCAGCAGGGCCGTCTGACCGGCCCCCCGCCCGAGCTGCTGGAGGTGGTCGCCCGCGCCCTGCGCTACTGGCGCCTCAGTGAGGGGACCTTCGATATGACCGTACGTCCCCTGGTCGACCTGCTCGGACGGCGGGACAGGCAGGGTGATCCCGATCCTCCCCGCCCGGAGGAACTGCGGGCGGCCCTGGAACTGGTCGGTTCACACGATGTCACCCTGACCCGGCGGGCGATCGGGCTGCGGCGCAGCGGGATGGGCATCACCCTGGACGGTATCGCCAAGGGATATGTGGTCGACCGGGTCTGCCGGCTGCTGCGGCGTCACCGGCTCCGCCGCTTCCTGGTCAACGCCGGGGGGGACATCCGGGCGGCGGGGGGCAAGGAGGCGGGACAGCCCTGGACGGTGGCGGTCCGGGACCCGGGGGGCGGTCAGGATTTCCCCGAACTGCTCGAACTGAGGGACGGGGCGGTGGCCACCTCGGGGAGCTACGAGGTCTACCTCGACCGGGAAAGGCTCTTCCATCACATCGTGGACACCCGGACCGGCCGCTCCCCGCAGAGCAGTGTGAGCGTCACCGTGCGGGCTCCCACCGCCATGGCCGCCGACGCCCTGGCCACCGCCGCCTTCGCCCTCCAGCCGGCGGCGGCTGTCGCCTGGGTCGACCGGCTGGCCCGCTGTGCCGCCCTGGTCATCGACCGGGACGACCGGATGGTGCGCTCGGGCCGCTGGCCGGGGTGAGCCTCGACCGGCTTGCCCGCTGCGTCACCCTGGTCATCGATCCGGCCGGTCGGATGGTGTTCCCGGTTCATGACATGAGCCGGGCCATCAGGAGAGGCAGACCGGAGCCAACCGCATTGGCGGTCACGTGGACGAGGTAGGCCGGAAGAAGGCTGCCTGTCCTCTGCCGCCAGTATCCAGCCAACCAGCCGACCCCGAAGGTCATGATCAGTACCGAGAAGAGCGTCACGCCACCGATCGTGCCGATCAGACAGAGATGCCCCAGGCTGAAGAGAAGGGCGGGAACAAGCACCGGCGGAGAGAGGGCCAGCCCCACCCGGTTGCAGCCCCAGCCGCTGATCTCAGTCTGTAACCAACCCCGGAAGAGCACCTCCTCGCACAGGCTGGCATACAGCCAGACCGAGATTACCATATGCCAGAAGCCATGGCGGGCAGCCGGATGTGTGCCGGCAGCTGGTTCACTACCCGACGACAGCATGGTGAGCACCGAGGATATCACCATGCCGGCCAGGGTGATCCCGATCGCCAGACCGATCGGGATCAGCAGTGAACGGAGATCGGTGGAGCGGAAGCCGTAGACCGGGAATGGTCTTCGTCCCACCCAACGCATGAGTAGAAGGGAAGTGACCAGGAAGAACGTCTGCGAAACAACCCCACTGGTTATCCACGGCAGGGCGGCTCGCAGGGACCGGAACGGAGCAAGATCCGGAACGAGGAACAGGCCGAGCAGGTAAGTAAGACCAACCGCAACCAACGCGATGAGGGGAGATGAACGCCTGCGGTTCACTCCGCCCTCTGGTGGGATGATGCGGTGCGGGGAAGTCCTGGTCATGCCTCTATTCCTTTCCAGACCTGGGCAAAGAGGGCATCCATCAGACCCGCCTGGGACGTAACCGATCCGAATCCGCCAAGGAAAGTCAAGCCCTCGACCAGGGCGTGCACATGCAGGGCCGTGAGATCCGGATCCAGATCCGCCCTGACCTCACCTTCTTCCTGCCCTTCCCGGATCCGGAAGGCCAACCGTTGGCGGGTGGCGGCGAATATCTCGGCGATCCGCACCCGGAAGGAAGGACTGCTTCGGGCGGCGCTGGTGATGAAATCGGTGAATCCATATACGGCCTTTGTCCCGTCCGGCTCCGGTTCGACCAGGATCCGCTCCACCTGGGCGAAATCCGGCAGCGAGTGGAAGAATGCCAGCAGCAGCTCCCGGGTAGTGGGCGCCTCTCCGAACCTCTCCGTACTCCACTCGGTCATGACCAGGGTGAAGTGGTCCAGAACTGCGTCGGCGAGTTCCTCCTTGTTCTGGAAATGGAAGTAGATGGCCGGTTTGGTGATGCCTACCCGTTGAGCGATATCGGATAGGGAGACGTTGTCGTATCCCTTGAGCAGGAAGAGCCCGAGCGCTTCACGGATGAGGCTCTGACGTGTATCCGCCGACTTTCTCATGCCGCCATCTCCGGCTATGGATCCCGGTCTGATCCGCCTGTGTATACGATACTAACTTAACGTTAAGTA
>CAYUVJ010000136.1:0-6463 GCA_964447955.1 uncultured Gemmatimonadota bacterium | reverse complement strand
TGCGCCGGGAGATCGCCGGGGTGATCCGCTGGCGGCTGAAGCAGCGCGAGAAGGATCCCCTGATCGCCAGCGAGTCCAGCGGGGAGTTCAAGGGTCGTACCTTCCGGAACGATGCCGAGCAGCCTTTCCCCCCAGGGTTCGGGCGGTGGCTTCGCCCATTCGACACCCGCCGGCCCCTGGAGTCGATCTGATGGAGCCGCGCGGGAGCATCAGCGGAGGCCGAATCGACCTCTCCCAGGTGGAGCGGCTGCTGGCCGATCTGGGCCACAAGACCTCGGACTTGACCGAGTTCTTCACCCGCAGCGTGGATCCGAACGTCACCGAGGCCTTCACCAAGCAGTTCGAGACCGAGGGTCAGTTCCTGAGTGGGAAGCGCTGGGCGGGGATCGCCCCCCTGACGGTGCAGCTGCGGGCCCGGCCCGGGCATGGGTTCGCCGGTCCCAAGGCTATCCTGCGGGACACCGACCAGATGCGGCGTTCCCTGGTCCACGCCACCAACGAGGGATTCCGGAAGATCCGTCCTCAGGAGTATGAGCGGGGGATCCTGAGCCCGGTGGCGGCCCTACACCAGACCGGCTGGACCTCTCGGTCCATCTTCGGCCGGCCACGGCGCCGGCCTGTGAAGGTCCCCGCCCGCCCGATCGTGCCGGAGGAGGTCCCCAAGTCCATCGTCGAGCAGTGGTTGGCCAGCTACGTGCGCTACCTGGAGACGCCGCGATGATCGCCCAGGCCGTGCGTATCCATACCGCCTGGCTGAAGAACGTCACGCACGGGGTGAACGCCCAGCTCGCCCGTCTGGTGTCGGAGGGTCTTCTCGACGGGGATCCGGTCCCGCCGGATGTGGTCTTCATCGGTGACCAGTTCGACGACCGAGTGGTGAGCAAGTGGGCCGATCCTCCGAGCAAGCCGGCGCTCTATCTCTCTGAGGACCTGCCGGAGAGCTTCTCCCAGGTCGACCAGCGGCCCGGGCAGACCCGGGGCATCGTGCCGGTGGGGATCCGCTACTTCACCGCCCACCAGGATCCCGACCGGGCGATGCGGGATACCTCCCACACCCTCCGGGCGATCTGGCGGTCCCTGAACGTGCTGTACTCGAACGCCCAGCAGGCGGCCCGGGCTCGGGCGGGGATCTACGTGGAGGGCTACGAGACGATCCACATGGGGGATCTGATCGAGACGGTGGGCAATTCCCAGGTGACCGGTGGCGTGGTCGTGCGCTGCCAGGTCGTGGACACCAAGCCGTAAGGGGAAGCCGAGAATGTTCCGATATGTAACCGCAGGAGAGAAGACGGTTGAGGTGCCGCAGGCCGTAGTGGCCGAAGGATCGGAGGCCATCGAGGCATACGTGAAAAAGGCACGTGAACCGAAACGGTCAAAGCCGAAGACCACGAGCCAGGAGGACTGAGCGATGGCGTCGACCCAGAAATCTCTCGTCGAGTGGGGGGTGCTCATCAAGGAAGAGGCCTCCTACGGCGCCGGTGGCACCCTAGCCGAAGCCACCGATGGGGTGCTGGTCAACGAGCGGCCCGATGTGGACCACCAGTACGTCCACGAGGGAGCACGCCGCGGCGAAGCCGGCCCCATGGGCAAGGGAATGCTGAACGTGCGCAAGAGCGGCCGGTTCGGGACCGTCACCCTGGTCCACGAGGCCGCTGGCGGTGGGGCGGCCTACTCGGCCAGCGTAAAGCCGAGCCTGCATACCCTGCTCAAGATCGCGGGGTTCGATGCCACACTGGTCGACACGGCTGAGTCCGAAAGCTACACCTACACCCTCGGGAGCGTGAGTCCTACGGAGCCCATCGGCCCTGGTGGGGTGGGGGAGTTCTACGCCCGCCAGCAGAAGGCCCAGCTCTCCGGGATCCTGGCCGATCTGAACATCTCCTCGGATGGTCCCGACATCCCGGTCTGGGAGTTCCCCCTCTCGGGGATGGCCGAGCTGCCGACCGAGGCCTCGGTGCCGGACATCACCTACCCGTCGGTCCTGCCGCCCAAGTCCGAGAGCATCACGCTCGCGCTCGGTGACTTCGCCACCGCGATCTGCCGGCGCTTCTCCCTCTCTTTGGGGCGGGAGCTGGGTGCCCGGGCCGACCAGAACAGCGGTGGGCACAAGGGCTTCCGGGCCGGCCAGATCAACCCGGTCCTGGAAGTGGAGATCGAGGCCAACAGCTTCGTGGCGACCCCCTTCCACACCGCCGAAGGGATCGATCCCTACAATCTCTCCGAGCTCGCTACCGCCGTCGCACTCTCTCTGACGGTGGGATCCGTCAAGTACAACAAGTGGAAGATCTCAGCGCCTGCGGCTCAGCTCGAGCCCGTGGACGAGGGCGAGGACGGCCCCAGCGCGCTCTGGACGCTGCGGTGGTCGCTCAAGCCCTCCACACCCGGGGCGAAGGACAACCTATCGATCTTGTTCGACTGACGCAGGGGAGGGCGCATGCGGTTCGATACACCGGAGTACCTAGAAGCCCTGGAGCCGCCGAGTGTGGTGCTCGGTAGCCGCACCTACGTTGGCCGTCTACTGAGCATCCACCAGTGGATGCCGCTACAGCCCCGTGTCCAGGCAGCGGCTCAAGGGGATGTGGCCCTTCAGGAGATCCACAACCTGGCCCTGGCCTACTGCCGGGTCGCCTTTCCCAAGCCCTGGTGGAAGTTCTGGCGGCGTAGCGTAGGACGTCAGCTGGTGAAGCTGCCGCCCAACGTGCTGATGCGGGCGCTCGCATCTTTTTTCGCGTGCCAGGGGAGAGCGATGGTGCTGCCCCCTCCCCAGGGCGACGTGGAGGGCGAGCCCCTTACAGGACGCCTGGCGGTCACCTGATTGCACGATTCGTCAGGCACTACGGCGCCGACTTCTTCCGGTCGGAGCTGTGGCCAACGAGTGACCGGGTGGTGCCCTGGCAGCTCTTCTACCTGCTACTGGATGCGATGCCCCGGACGGAGGCGGCGGAACGGCTGCACCAGGCGAACGCCGTTGCCCTGGGTGCCGCTCTAGCGCTGAGCGGGTCAGACCAGAAGCTGAAGAGTCACGCCCGAAGACTGGCCCGATTCGCATATCCGGAGATCCGTGATGGGGCGTAACGCCGAAGTCAAGATATTCATCCGGGCGCAGAACCTGGCCAAGGGCGTCGTCAATGGCGTCACGACCGGGTTCAACAAGCTGAAGAACGCGGTCTTTTCGGTCCAGGGTGCCGTGGCGGCTCTGGGCCTGTACGCTGTCAAACGACTGGCCACCGAGTGGCTGAAGGCCTTCGGCATTCAGCAGCTGGCCGTGGACCGCCTCAACAGCTCCCTCCGTAACACCTTCAAATTCACGATCGAGAATAGCAAGGCCATCCAGGCGGCAGCCTCCGAGGTCCAGAGACTGACGATCCATGGCGACGAGGCCATGCTGGCTGCCTTCACCAGCCTGAATAACCTGGTCACGACCCTATCGGTCGAGAAGCTGATTGCAGCCCGCACCGCGATTGTCGGCCTGGCCGACGAGTTCTTCGGTGGCGACGTGCAAACGGCCGCGCAAATGCTGGGCAAGACGCTCAGCTCACAGGTCAACGCCCTGACGCGGTATGGCGTCCAGGTGGACATGACCAAGGATGCCAATGGGCGACTCGCTGACATCATCAAGAGCACCGATCATCTTTGGCAGCAGTCGGTCGAGACAGCGAGCAGCCTGACCAACGAGTTCATCCAGCTCAGCAACGCGACCGGCGATACCAAGGAGAAGTTCGGCCAGATCATTACAGAGACCTTCGGGCTGAACGAGGGTGTGGGCAACCTGACGGATGGGGTGACCAGGTTCAACGAGTCGCTGGACGAGAGCATGCGGACCGTCGTGAAGTGGGGTCGCGTGATTGTGGACGTGCTGGTGGCGATCTTCAAGACCCTCATGGCACCCATCAGACTCGCATGGGAAGCCGGGAACACGATCGGGTCCGCCCTGGACTACGTGGTGATGAAGCTGACCGAGGGCATCCTGTCCATGGTCAATGGTGCGATCGGCGGCATTAACTGGTTGATTCGGGCGGCGAACAAAGTCACCGGCCTGGGCATCGGGGAGCTGGGTCTACTACCGGCCGACTTCTTCAGGGTTGAGGCGGACGCGGCGCTCGAGCGATTCCTGGGCCACGGGGCCGACACGATCACCACTCTCCAGCACGTCGGAGATGCCTGGATCAAGGCGGGCGAGGACGCCCTGAAGGGTGCCGAGGACGTAAAGCTGGCCGGTGATCGCGCGGGCAAGGCCGCTCCACCCAGGCCGTACCCGACCCGCCCCATGCTGGCAGGCCCCAGGGTCGGAGGAGTGGCAGGCAGCCCGGCGACAGGTCCGGCTGCTGGATATGTTCCTGGGCCTCGCCCTGGCGTGGACGTGTTCGGGGACCTGCTACTGTCCGAGGAACCCACGGGGCTGTTCGACTTCCCCGACCCGACCGTGGGGGATATGTGGATCAAGGCCTTCCACGACATGTACACCGAGGCTGGCGGGCTGAACACCCTGATCTCCGATATGACCCGCACGACCATCAGCGGGTTTGGGGATGCCCTCACCGACGCCTTCCAGGCCATGGCCGAAGGCTCCGACCATGCCGGGAAGGCCTTCATGGCCGGGATGCTGGGAGCCCTGGGTGCGGTGGCCAAGGGCTTCGGGGACTTCTTCATGGCGAAGGCGGCGGCCGCGGTAGCCGAGGCCATCCTGAACCCCCTGACGGCATCAAAGAACCTGGCGGGCGCCGCGAAGCTCACGGGCGCTGCTGTGGGTATGTACGCGATCGCGGGCGGAGCCCGGGCAGCTGCTGGTGGTGGAAGCCCTGGGGTCGGGGGCTCTATGGCCGAGTCCTCCGCGGTATCCCGTGACACCCAGGGGGAAGCGACGCTCATCATCGAGGGCGGCTTCCTGGACATGAACGACCCCAGGCAGGCGGATTCCCTCGCCCGGGCGCTCCAGCAGCTCTCCGGCCGGCGTGTGACCGTGAGGGGGCGGTAGGCCATGAGCGACAACCTCCTCAAACGGCCGAAGATCACCTGGGGGGCGAGCTTCGCCAACACCCTGACCTTCGGCTATCCGGTGGACAACCCCGTGGCCTGGAACGAGCCCAGGGAAGGCACGGAGATCCTGGTGGCGCCGGCGGTGCGGGACGCCTGGGAGACCGGGGACGACTACTTCCTGGCCTTCGATGCTCGCTGGATCCCCGGTGTGGCCACAACCGACCCGGTGGCCACCGGCTGGGAGGGTGCGACAGGCTGGGCGGCCTTCCTGAAGTGGGCCCGGCAGATGAACCAGTTCCGCTTCTACCCCGACAAGGACGTGGGTACCTATTTCACCTGCTATCTGGTGGAGCCCCTGGAGGGGCCGCCGCAGAGCGAGGAGGACGGTACCCGGCGCCTGCATCTGGTCCTGGTCAATACCGCCGCCGCGGAGTTCACCGGCTACACCTACGACCCGGAGCCGTAGCGTGAGCACCCTCGAGCCGGCATATCGGGTCACGATCTACGCTCCGCGGAGTGTGGATCCCACGGAGACCACCGTGCTGACCCCCCGGGCCGGGGCAGCGCACTCCGATCCCTTCAAGGTGGCCACCCGCTCCGGGATCTCCGGCTTCCAGCCCTACATGGCCAGCCCTCCCTACGGTCGTCAGGGCACCCTGGATCCCCTGGAGAAACGCACGGATACCGGCTCGCTCACGCTCGAGCTGGCGGATGTACGCACCACCGCCGGCGGCAGCAACCTCTCCCGGTGGATCACCGCCTTCACCGGGGATGACAAGAACCAGAACCAGCTGCTGGGCCTCAAGGTACTGATCGAAGAGTCCACAGACGGCAGCTGGGATGATGCGGACTACTACACCGGCCGGATCGAGGACAGCGGCCTGAACGGCCGCCTGGGCTTCCGCCTGACGGTCCGGGACATGGCCGAGGACCTGAACGTGGACATCTTCGCCGGGGCGCCGGCCTCCGGGCTGTCCTACGTGGTGCGGGCGCCCCTGTTGCCGACCGGTCTGGTGGACCCCTTCGCTAACTTCCCCACCGTCTCGAAGCTCTATGCCACGGCGCACTATGTGACTGGATACAGCGCCCTGATGTGGCTGAATCCCGATCAGGAAGTGAACCGGCCCGAACGCCGCATCATCACCGCTTCCTGGCCTGGGGCGAAAGTGGACCGGTGGTATCTGTACCTGCCGCGAGACGATCAGAACATCCGGGTGTGGCTGAAGATCATCAGCGGGGGAGGGGCGCGAAACGGAGAGGAGGGGGAGTTCGCCTGGCTGGGCGTGGTCGGTGCCGCCGGACAGATCGGCAGCGGTGTGATCGCTACCGGGGACGGGGATGGTCACTGGTACCTGAAGTCCGCTCCCATCAAGAAGCTGCCGGCCACGGACCCCGCCTATATGGATCTGCCGCCGGAGGACGCTGTCTGTGACCTCTACATCTACCACGCCGGCAAGCCCACAAAAGGAAGGCCGATCCTCATTGA
>CAYUVJ010000135.1:0-6490 GCA_964447955.1 uncultured Gemmatimonadota bacterium | reverse complement strand
TCTATAATCAGCAGCCGGTCGGCGTACTACCGGCCGGGTAGAGCTTGTCAGGAGGACGTGGGGCATGGTACGTCTGCGACAGGGAGGAAGATTCCAGGGGCGGTTCGGCCGTGAAGAAGAGGATCAAGCTCCCCGGGACGAGGCGGGAACCGACGATGGTCGAACGCGGGTGCACTTGCGCCGCAGCCGCACCGTAGAACGGCAGGGCTCCGGGGTCCGCGCCCTTATCGTCTTCGCAGTCCTGCTGGTCCTCGTCCTGGCGGCTATGGCGGCCCTGGGCTGACCCGAACGACCTGAGGTAGGCCGATGGCGATCAAGCTGGGACAGATGCTGCTGAAGGCCGGGGCGATCACCCAGACGCAGCTGGAGGACGCCCTCAACAACCAGCGCGGCCAGGGGGGGACCCTCGGCAACAACCTCGTCAAGATGGGGATCCTGACCGAGGAGCAGATCCTCAGTTACGTCGGTAAGCAGCTCAATGTCGAGGTGGTCAACCTGGGCGACGGGAGGGAGCTGAAGCCCGAAGTGGCCAAGATGATCCCGGTCGACGTGGCCAAGAAGTTCAACGTGGTGGCGGTGGCCAAGAACGGCAACACACTGACGGTGGCGGCTGCCGATCCCACCAACATCTTCGTCCTCGACTCCATCAAGTTCGTCACCGGCTTCAACGTCAAGCCCGTCATCGCCTCGGAGGACTCCATCAAGGAGGCCATCCACAAGCTCTATAAGGACGAGGCCTCCGAGATGCACGAGGCTATGGAGGACATCCTCAAGGACTTCGACGGGGCCGAACTGGAGGTCCTGGAGGCCGAGGATGAGACCGACGATGAGGCCATCGAGGCGGCCATCACCGACGCCCCCCTGGTGCGGCTGGTCGACTCCATCATCATCGACGCCATCCGGCGGGGCGCCTCGGACATCCATATCGAGCCCTATGAGCGGGCCGTACGGGTCCGCTATCGCATCGACGGCACCCTGATCGAGATGTCACCCATCCCATTCCGGCTCAAGGCGGCGGTCATCTCCCGCCTCAAGATCATGTCCGACCTGGACATCTCGGAACGGCGCATCCCGCAGGACGGACGCATCAAGGTCAAGACCAGCGGCAAGACGGTCGACCTCCGGGTCTCCATCCTCCCCGTGATCTTCGGGGAGAAGGTGGTCATGCGTATCCTCGACGCGGGCAACCTCTCCCTCGACCTGACCAAGCTGGGCTATACCGAGCGGGCCCTGAAGGACTTCATGGACGGTATCCAGAAGCCCTTCGGGATGGTCCTGGTGACCGGACCGACCGGTTCGGGGAAATCGACCACCCTCTACTCCGCGGTGAGTCTGCTCAACGACGCCAGCACCAACATCATGACGGCCGAAGACCCGGTCGAGTACAACATGGCCGGCATCAACCAGGTCCACGTCCGCACCGAGATCGGACTGACCTTCGCCGCCGCCCTGCGCTCCTTCCTGCGCCAGGACCCCAACATCATCATGGTCGGTGAGGTCCGTGACTTGGAGACGGCCGAGATCGCCATTAAAGCCGCTCTTACCGGCCACCTGGTGCTCTCCACCCTGCACACCAACGACGCCGCCAGCACCATCAACCGGATGCTCAATATGGGGGTAGCCCCCTTCCTGGTGGCCTCTTCGACCAACGTCATCCAGGCCCAGCGGCTGCTGCGGCGGTTGTGCAAGGAGTGCAAGAAGGAGGTCCAGATGACCCCCGAGCAGGGGGAACTGCTGGGCATCCCCAAGGAGGAGATCGCCGCGGGGATCAACATCTTCGAGCCGGTCGGCTGCGCGGTCTGCAACCGCACCGGTTACAAGGGCCGGACCGGCGTCTACGAGGTGCTCCCGGTCACCCCCAAGATCAAGACCATGGTCCTGGAGTCGAAGAGCACCTACGAGATCCACGATCAGGCCGTCAAGGACGGCATGCTGAGCCTGCGGGGCGATGCCCTGCAGAAACTCAAGGCGGGGATTACCTCGTTCGAAGAAGTGCTGCGAGAGACCACTGAGGTCTAGGAGCGCCGATGCCTTCACTCAACCTGAAGATTCTCCTTGAAGAGATGGTCTCCCGCCACGGGAGTGACCTGCACGTCACCGTGGGTTCGAGCCCGATGATGCGGGTGGACGGGGCGCTTATCCAGATGAGCCAGTACGACAAGATGGGGCCCGACGAGACCCAGGCCCTGGCCTACAGCGTGCTGACCGAGAAGCAGAAGAAGGAGTTCGAGGAGCGCATGGAACTCGACTTCTCCTTCGGCATCAAGGGGCTGAGCCGCTTCCGGGGCAACGTCTTCATGCAGCGCGGGGCCACCGCCGCCGTCTTCCGGACCATCCCCTACGAGATCCTATCCTTCGATCGACTGGGGATGCCTCCGATCGTCAAGGAACTCTCCGAGCTCTCCAACGGCCTGGTCCTGATTACCGGTCCGACGGGGTCAGGGAAATCGACCACCCTGGCGGCCATCATCGACCGGGTCAACTCCGAGGAACCGGTCCACATCCTGACCATAGAGGACCCGATCGAGTTCGTGCACAACCACAAGCAGGCCCTGGTCAACCAGCGGCAGCTGGGGGCCGACACCCTCGGCTTCAACAACGCCCTGCGGGCCGCGCTGAGGCAGGACCCCGACGTGGTGCTCATCGGTGAGATGCGTGACCTGGAGACCATCGAGGCGGCGCTCACCATCGCCGAGACCGGTCACCTGGCCTTCGGCACGCTGCACACCAACTCGGCCGCCCAGACGATGAACCGGCTCATCGACGTCTTCCCGACCACCCAGCAGCAGCAGGTCCGCACGCAGCTCTCGCTGACCCTGCAGGGAGTCATCAGTCAGCAGTTGCTGCCCAAGATCGGGGGAGGACGGGTGGCCGCCCTGGAGATCCTCATCTGCACACCGGCGGTCCGGGCGCTCATCCGGGACAGTAAGATCCACCAGATCTACAGCATCATGCAGGTGGGGACTAAGCACGGTATGCGGACCATGAACGCCTCACTCTACGATCTGGTTCGGCGTCGTCAGGTCGAGATGGGCGAGGCGATGCTGCGCAGCTCCGATCCCGACGAGCTCAAGGAGATGCTCCAGCGGGGCGGTCCGGTAGGTCCCTCGGCGAGTGCCCGGAAGGGGGCATAAGCAATGGCGGTGTTCACCTACAAGGGGACCTCGGCCGGAGGCAAGAAGGTCACCGGCGAGATCGAGGCCGAGGGCCTGGAGCAGGCCCAGCAGATCGTCCGGGCCCGCCGCATCGGCGAGGCCCAGGTCAAGAAGAAGGCGGCCGAGTTCAAGATCCCGGGATTCGGCGGCCCGAAAAAGGTCCCGGCCTCCGACATCACGCTCTTCTCCCGCCAGTTCGCCACTATGATCGACGCCGGGTTGCCGCTGGTGCAGTGCTTGAACATCCTGGGAACCCAGTTGGAGAACGAGAACTTCCAGGGGATCATCAAGCAGATCACCGGGGATGTGGAGTCCGGGAGCACCCTGTCGGAAGCCATGACCAAGCACTCTCAGGTCTTCAACAGCCTGTTCATCAACATGGTCGCCGCCGGCGAGGTGGGCGGTATCCTGGACGAAGTGCTGCTGCGGGTCTCGACCTATATGGAGAAGTCGGATGCCCTGAAGCGGAAGATCAAGGGCGCCATGATGTATCCGATGGTGGTCATGACGGTGGCCATCGGGGCCACCGCGACCCTGCTTATCGTAGTCATCCCCGGCTTCGTCACCATGTTCAAGTCCTCGGGGGTGCCGCTCCCACTGCCCACCAAGGTCGTGGTAGGCATGTCGGAGTTCCTCCAGAAGTACATCCTGGTCATCATCGGTTCCTGTATCGGCGCCTGGTTCCTCTTCAAGCGCTACTATGCCACGGACCAGGGGGAGAAGACGATCGACAACTTCAAGCTTCACATGCCGATGCTGGGCGACCTCGTCCGCAAGTCCTCGGTGGCCCGGTTCTCCCGCACGCTGGGCACGCTGCTGCGCTCGGGCGTGAGCATCCTGGAAGCACTCGAAATCACCGCCCGCACGGCCGGCAACCGGATCCTGCAGGATGCCTTGATGAAAGCCCGTTCCAGCATCGGGGGTGGGGAGACGATCACCGCTCCCCTGGCCGAGGCCGGGGTCTTCCCGCCCATGGTTGTCCAGATGGTCAACGTGGGTGAGCAGACCGGTGAACTCGACCGTATGCTCGAGAAGATCGCCGATTACTACGAGGAGGAGGTCGACGCGGCGGTCGACTCGCTGACCTCGATCATCGAGCCGATCATCATCGTCTACCTGGGGGTGGTCATCGGCGGCATGGTGCTGGCGATGTATCTGCCGCTGTTCGACATGATGAAGGTCGTCAGCTGACCCTTACGGACCGAAGGCGGGGCCTCCGGCCGGTCCGGACGTCCCGCCGCGGCCGACCCTGACCATGCCGACCCTCGTTCGACCCCGCATCGTCCAGTTCATCCGGATCCTGAGGCTCTCGGTGGTCCTCTTCGTGGCCGCTGCGGGATTCCTCATCATGCGCAGTTCCTTCCGCAACATCGCCGTCTTCGTGGTCGACATCCCGCTGGCGGCCATCCTGGCCGCTCAAGCCCTGGTCGCATTCTGGCAGCGCTCGGCGACCGGCGGCGACCGTCCGGTGAGCGCCGACCATCCCCTCTACTGGCAGGTGGTCCTGGACGTGCTGGTCATGGCCCTGGTGGTCTTCTACACCGGGGCCAGCTCCAGCCCTTTCACTTTGCTCTTCCTCATCCCGGTCATCCTGGCCAGTGCATTCCTCAACCTGCGGGGGAGTCTGTTCGCCGCCAGCCTCTCGACCGTCTTCCTGGCCGCCATCATCGTGATCGACGCCCAGGGTTGGCTGGCCGACTACGGTGCCCTCTACGCCCAGGTCCCCCTGGCTCTCGACTTCAGCGATTCGGCCGAGACCGCCGAGCTCCTGATCCGCTTCCTGGTACCGGCCTTCTCGATCTTCGCCGCGGCCTTCATCAGCGGCTATCTGGCCGAGAACCAGCTTCGCATCGCCGGCGAGGTGGGGGAACTCACCCGGCGCCTGGAGCGCATCCGCCTGAACACCTCGGACGTGCTCGAGAACATCGAGACGGGACTGGTGACGGTGGGGGCGGACGGTTTCATCATCTTCTTCAACCTTGCAGCCCGGGAGATCCTGGAACTCGACTCCCCGGAACCGGAGGGGCGGCTCTACAACATCGTCTTCGAGGGCCGTTTCGACCCGCTGCGTCAGATCGTCCGGACGGTCCTCGAAGGGGCACCGATGGAACGCCGTAACGAAATGCGCATTGAACTGGAGTCCGGCCGGGTGATCCCACTGTGGGTCACTCCCACGGTCCTGCGCACCCCCTACGGCATCCGAGGGGTGGTCCTCATCTTCCAGGACATCACCGACGCCAAGCTCCTGGAGGAACGCATCCGGCGGCAGGACCGGCTGGCGGTCATCGGAGAGCTGGCCGCCGGGATCGCCCATGAGCTGCGTAATCCTCTGGCCTCGATCAGCGGTTCGGCCGAGGTCCTGAAGGACAGTCTCGAGTTGTCCGGGGACGATGCCCATCTGCTGGGGCTGATGGTCAAGGAATCCCAGCGGATCAACCAGATCGTGGAGGATTTCCTGAACTACTCCCGTATCCAGGCCACCGACCGGCATCCCGTCGACCTGGCGGCGCTGGCCGCCGAAGTGGCCGGCCTGGCCCGGAACCATCCCTCCCATCACAAGGACCACCGGATCGAGATCGCCCTGGAGGGCTGTCCGTCGGTACGGGCCGATTCCGCCCAGATGAAGCAGGTACTGCTGAACCTTGTCCTGAACGGCCTGCAGGCTATCCCGGACGGTGGGCGGGTCGTGATCCGCCGACCGGGGCCGGGGGAAGCCCGTCCGCTGGGGCCGGGGCGGGTCGAGATCTGGGTGCAGGACGACGGTCCGGGGGTCGCCCCCGCGGACGTGACGCGGGTCTTCGAACCCTTCTACACCCGTAAACGGGGAGGAACCGGTTTGGGGCTGGCCGTCGTACAGCGTATCGTGGAGAGTCACGAAGGTCGCATCGTGTATGCGCCGCCGCCGGACGGGCGGTCGACCTTCCGCATACATCTGCCGGCAGGAGAGGGAGTGTGACACACGCCAGGGTGCTCGTGGTCGACGACGAGGCATCGGTGCGGGAGATGCTCTCCATCGCCCTCGGCCGTCAGGGCTACCGGGTCGAGACGGCCGATTCGGCCGACGTGGCACTGCGGATGGTCCGGGAGACCGGCTTCGACGTGGTGCTGACCGATATCCGTATACCCGACGGCCCCGACGGGGTGGAACTGCTCCAGCGGCTCAAGGAGAACGACCCCGAACTCCAGGTCATCCTGATGACCGCCTATGCCTCCCTCGACACGGCGGTGAGCGCTCTGCGTTCGGGGGCTTTCGACTATATCACCAAACCCTTCCAGATCGAGGACGTGCAGGCCCGCATCGACCGGGCCTTCACCCAGCGTCGCCTGGTCTCCGA
>CAYUVJ010000134.1:0-6491 GCA_964447955.1 uncultured Gemmatimonadota bacterium | reverse complement strand
CGGGCTTCAGCCCACCTGGACCTCCTGGAAGGGCTTGAGCACCTCGGGCTTGAAGCGGTGCCGTTCGAACCCGAGTCGGTCGTAGGGAACCCCCTGGGCCATGGCGAGCAGCTGGAAGTAGTAGATCGGCGGAGTGTGGAAATCCTCGTTGAACTGCTGGGCAACCTTGGCCTGCCCGTGATCGAACTGGCTGAAGCAGGTCGGGCAGATCAGGCAGAGGATCTCGGCCTCCTCTTCCCGCACGGTGATCAGCAGGTCCCGCATCATCGGGGCGGAGACATCCCCCGTCTGGCAGGCCTTTCCGCAGCAGAGGTGCCACTTGCTGTGCCGAACCGGCTCGCCCCCCACCGCCTTCACCAGTTCCTCGAGGATGTGGGGGTCGTTGGGATCGTCCACCTGCATGATCTTACTGGGTTTGAGCAGGTGACAGCCGTAGTGGATGGCCACCTTCAGTCCCTCGAAGGGATGGGTCACCGACTCCTTCACCTTCTCGTAGCCGACCTCGTCCCGCACCAGGACGGCGATGTGCCGGATCCGGCTGGTGCCCTTGTACTCCTTATCGATACGGGCCAGCCGGCGGTTCACCTTCTTACGCAGGTCGGGGTCCTGGAGCAGGTGCCAGGCCTCGGAGAGCGTGGCCGTGCAGCCCGAGCAGTTGGTGAAGAGGTCGAGTCCCTGCTCTTCAGCCAGACAGAGGTTGCGGGCGGCCACCGAGAGCCAGTCGAGCTTGTCCCGCGACTTGAAGTAGATCGGGTCGGGGCAGCACGAGGTCCCCTCCAGGTCCACGATCTCGATGCCCAGCTTGGGCAGAGTCTGGCGGATGGCGTACTCCATACCCGGATAGCGGGTCGGGATCAGACAGCCGGGGAAGAAGGCGTAGCGTTTCATGAGGGGTCCCCCTTCCCCACCTCGATATCGACCCCCTCGCCGGCCTCATCATCACCGAGCAGGGTCCGGATCTCATCCATCGGTACCGGCTTCAGTGGCGGCAGACCGTACTTGGCGCGGTTCTTGTCGATGATCGGACTGGGGGCCACGGAACGACCGTGCTCCAGGAAGGTCCCGATGACCCGGTCGACACCGCTGGGAAAGATCCCACGGTCGGCCAGCATGTTCTTCATCGCGATGATGACCTCGGCCGGCTTGACCTGCTGGGGGCAGCGTTCGGCACAGTTGTAGCAGTTGGTGCACTGCCAGAGCACCGAGTCCTCCTTCATGTACTGCTCCCCCAGACCGTAAAGGACGCTGAGCATGATCTGGCGGGGGTTGAAGCCCTCGCCGTAGGTGGTGGCCGGGCAATCCCCCACGCAGGCTCCGCACTGGTAGCAGTAGCTGACCAGGTTGCCTTCGATCTTCTCAGCCAGTTCGCGCCGGAAGGAGAAATTTATCCGGACGACATCGCCGTCATTGCCGGGTCCGGCTCCCATACGGCTACTCCTTCCCCCCGCCCCTGCCCTTGAGATGCCGGATGCTGTTGGACCGGCACTTCGGGCAGGAACGCTCCTTTTCCACACCCCGTTCGACCATCTCCTGGTACTCATGGCCGCAGGCCATGCAGCGGAAGGTCTCGGCTTTGGCGGTCTTGCTCATCCTCACTCCTTGTGGTCCGAACGGCCGGGGCATGGCGCTCCCATGCCATCGCGGCCGACTCAGTCGACCTGCACCTCGATGACCTGTTCGCTCCCGACCCGGGCCGATTTCCGGGGCTTGATCTTGAGTGCTTCCCGGGCGTGGGCGATCTCTTCGGCGGTGACCGTCTGGCGCAGTTCCTCCAGGCGGCGCATCACGGCGGCGAACTTCTGCCCATCGGCCGCACTGATCCACTCGAGCTGCAGCCGCTCGGGACGGATGCCTTCCCGCTCGAGCTTGTTCCACAGCTTCTGGACCCTCTTCACCGTCTGCCGGTTGGCGGTGATGTAGTGGCAGTCGGCGTAGTGACAGCCCGAGACGAGCACCACCGGCGCCCCGCAGCGGAAGGCTTCCAGCACCATCTCCTCGGAGACCCGGGCACTGCACATCGTGCGGACCACCCGGTTGGAGGCCGGGTACTGGATCCGTGAGATCCCGGCCATGTCCCCGCCGGCGTAGGAGCACCAATTGCAGGCGAAGGCGCAGATTTTGTCCTGCGGGTCCTCAGCCAGCAACGCCCGTACCTGGGCCAGGAGCTGGTCGTCGGTGAAGTGATGCATGGTGATGGCGTTGAAGTTACACGAGGCCGAACAGGCCCCGCACCCCGCGCAGGCCGCCTGGATGACGTGGGCCAGACCGCCCTTCTCCCACTCTATGGCCCCATAGGGACAGATCCCGGCACAGACGCCGCACTTCGTACAGAGGGCCTCGTCGATGTAGCTGGTGAGGGCCTCTATGTGGACCTCCCCGGCGTTCAGGAGCGCCCCGGCACGGGAGGCCGCGGCCCCGGCCTGGCAGACCGAGTCCTTGATGTCCTTGGGCGACTCGCAGAAGCCGGCGAAGAAGACCCCTTTGGTCGGGGCGTCCACCGGCTTCAGCTTCGGGTGCGACTCCATGAAGAACCCGTCCGAGGTCTGGGAGAGGGTCAGCAGACCACTGATCTTCTTCAGGTCCTTCGGCGGTTCCACTCCGACCGAGAGCACCAGCATGTCCAGCTCGTGCTGTTCCAGCCGGCTGGTGGTGGTGTTCTCCACCGTCACGACCAGGTTGCCCGTCTCGACGTCCTCGACCACCTCCCCCGGGATCCCGCGGACGTAACGCACCCCGGCTTCTTTGGAGCGCTGGTACATGTCCTCGAAGGACTTCCCGAAGGCGCGGATGTCCTGGTAGAAGACCACGTTCTGCGTGTCCGGGTAGTGGTCGGCCAGCAGCAGGGTGTCCTTCACGGTGTTCATGCAACAGATGTTCGAACACCAGGGGCGCCCGATGGACGGGTTCCGGGAACCCACACACTGGACGAACCCGATCCGCATGGGCCGTTCGCTGTCGCTGGGTCGTACGAAGTGGCCGGCCGTGGGTCCTCCGGCGCATATGAGCCGCTCGAACTCCATCGATGTGATGACGTTCTTGAACCGGGTGTAGCCATACTCGTCCAGCTCGGTGGGATCGTAGACATCCGCTCCGATGGCCACGATGACCGCTCCGATGTCGCGGGTGATCATCTCGTCCTGGTCATCGAAGTCGATGGCCCCCTGCTCGCAGACGTCGAAGCACTTCCCGCAGGCGATCGGGTTGTTACCCAGACAGTGTTCCATGTCCAGGATGTAGGAACAGGGCACCGCCTGGGGGAACGGGATGTAGATCGCATGTCGGGTAGAGAGCCCAACCTGATACTCGTCCGGATGGATGGACGGGCAGACCTTGGCACACTCGCTACAGGCGTTGCAGATCTCGGTGTCAACGTAGCGGGCCTTCTTCCGGATCTTCGCCTGGAAGTTCCCGACGTACCCCGTGACTTCCTCGACCTCACTGTAGGTCAACAGCTCTATGTTCGGATGCCGACCGGCATCGATGGCCTTAGGCCCCAATATTCATATAGAGCAATCCATCGTAGGGTAGGTCTTGTCGAGCTGGGCCATGATCCCGCCGATGGAGGGCGACTTCTCCACCAGCACGACCTGGTGCCCCGCATCGGCGAGTTCCAGTGCCGCCTCGATCCCGGCGATCCCGCCGCCGATGACCAGCGCCGCCTGGGTGACCGGCACACTCATCTCGGTCTGGGCCTCCAGGAAGCGGGTGCGCGCCACCGCGCTGGCGACCAGGTCCATCGCCTTGCGGGTGGCTCCCTCGCGGTCGTTGTGGTGTACCCAGGCGCAGTGCTCGCGCAGGTTGGCCATCTCCATCAGGTAGGGGTTGAGGCCCGCCTCGGAGACGCACTGCCGGAAGGTCGGCTCATGCTGACGCGGCGTGCAGGAGGCCACCACCACCCGATTGAGTTTGTACTCCCGGATCGCCTTCTTGATCTCGTTCTGCCCCGGGTCGGCGCAGGTGTATTTGTTGCGCACTGCGCACACCACATCGGGCAGCTTCTCCGCGTACTCCGAGACCGCGCCGCAGTCCACCGCTCCCGCGATGTTCAGTCCGCAGTCACATACGAAGACCCCGATCCGGAGTCCGTCATCCGTCTGCTTCGGGACCATAGGTGCCTACCCTCGGTCTCAGCGGCCGTCCGACAGGGACCTCCCGCCGGATCGACCCCCGGTTCAAGTCAGCGCGTCCGCCACCATTTCGGCCACGTCGCGCATCTCGATCCCGATCTGGTCGCCCAGTTCGGGGTCCTGCATGGCGCACCGGAAATGGATCCGGCACTTGGGGCAGGCCGTCACCATGACCTGCGCCCCCGTGGACCGCGCTTCCTTCAGGCGGTCCACCTGGATGTTCTTGGCGAAGCGGTCGCAGTTCGACCACGTCCCTCCGGCACAGCAAACCGCCCCCGGGCCGCTGCGTCCCATCTCCCGCAGTTCTACACCGGGGAGGGCGTTGAGTACCTGCCGCGGTGCGTCGTAGATGCCCAGGTGACGTCCCATCCGGCAGGGATCCTGGTAGGTGACGGGACCGGTGCCGGTATCCTGGAGCTCGAGCTCGGGCATTCGCTCGGCCAGCCATTCGGTGATGTGCACGATCTGGGGAGGGGTGCTGGAGAAGAAGGGGGCGTAGTCGATCCGCCAGGTGCGCAGGCACTCGGCGCAGGAGGTCACCAGGGTCTGCGCCCCGCTCCGCTCGACCAGCGCCACGTTGTACCGGGCCAGCCGCTCGAAGTTCTCCCGGTCGCCGTTCCAAAGCAGGTCGTGTCCACAGCAGCGTTCCTCGGGGGAGACCACCGGGGTGACTCCCAGACGGTTCATCAGTCGGACCGCGGCCCGGGTGCCGTCCAGGGTGCTCAACTCGAACTGCGGGAAGAGGGTGTCGTAGTACATCGTGCAGCCGGTCCAGTAGAAGACCTCGCCCTGGTCGGGGACGGTCTCGAGCGCCTTGTCCAGCCAGCCCATCCGGTCCTGCTGGGCCCCCCCCAGGGCCATCATGCGCATCAGTTACGGAAGTTCCCCACCCTGCGGGCAGGTCGGCTACATACCGGCATCGTGGGCCACCACCCGCAGGTGCATGACCAGGGTGGTATAGTCCACCTCGGCCGGGCAGCGCTGACTGCACTGCCGGCAGGTCAGACAGCTGAAAAGGTCCTCGGAGGCCAGGAGGGCTTCCACGTCCCCGAGGGCGGCCGAAAGGACATGGCGGCGCGGACTGAGCGTGCCCCCACCCCGGGCCACCGGACAGGCGGCGGTGCATTTGCCGCAGTCATAGCAGGCCCAGGCCCGGGATGAGCGGACGGCCTCCAGCAGTCCTTGTGCCGCATCGATCGCCATCATCTCACCCTGCCCTGGCAGCGGTCAGCGGGCTGCGTCCCAGCGCCCGGACCTGGTCGGTGAACTCGTTGATGACCTGCGCGAACCGGGGCCCCTCGGCGGCGCTGATCCATTCCAGTCTCAGACGTCCTTCTTCCAGCCCGATCATCCGGACCAGCGAGCGGGTGATCTCGAACTGCTCCACCGCCCGCTCATTGCCCGAGATGTAGTGGCAGTCGCCGAAGTGGCAGCCCGAGACCAGCACCCCGTCGGCCCCCTTCTCGAAGGCCCGGAGCACGAACGAGGGCTGCACTCGTCCCGAACACATCACCCGGATGATCCGGAAGTGGGGCTGGTGTTGGATGCGGGAGACCCCGGCCGTGTCCGCCCCGGCGTAGGAACACCAGTTGCAGGCAAAGACCACGATCCGCGGATTCCCGTCAGGGAAGGGTTGGGCGCCCGTCTGCTTCCTGGCCGCCGGCTTCTTCTTCGCCGCCGGCTTCTTCTTCGCCGCGGTCTTCTTCGCCGTGGTCTTCGTGGCCGTGGTCTTCGTGGCCGTGGTCTTTGCCGTCATCTTTGCCGTGGTCTTCTTCGCCGCAGTCTTTTTCTTGGCCGCAGTCTTTTTCTTAGCCGCAGTCTTTTTCTTGGCCGCCGGCTGCTTCTTCGATCCGGCATTCGAGGTCATGACCCCTCCTCGGTGAGCACCGCATCGATCATCGCGAACACCTGCCGTTCGGTGAAGTGCCGGGCCGTTATCGCGCCCGAGGGACACCAGGTGGCGCAGGTCCCGCAGCCCTTGCAGAGGGAGGCGTTGATCTGCGCGGTCCGGAGGCCCTCCGGGGTCTCGACCAGGGTGGCGGCATGGTAAGGACAGACCTCGGTACAGGTGCCGCAGGCACGGCAGCGCACGCTGTCCACAAACGCCACCGCTGGATCCTGCCGGACCTTTTCCCAGGAGAGCAGCACCGCCGCCTTGGCCGCGGCGGCCGAGGCCTGAGCTACCGTGTCGACGATGTCCTTGGGTCCCTGGACGGTCCCGGCCAGGAAGATCCCGTCCACGGCCGTCTCCACCGGGGCGAGCTCCGGGTGCCGCTCCAGGAAGAATCCATCGGAACCGAGGCTGATCTTGAGGATGTCGTGGAACTGGTGGAGCAGGACGGTCTTCCAGAGCCGGTCGAGCGC
>CAYUVJ010000133.1:0-6506 GCA_964447955.1 uncultured Gemmatimonadota bacterium | reverse complement strand
CAGGCATCGATGACCGAGAAAACGGTTTCGATCTCCGCCGACCGCGGGAGGACCTCGTGGATCTTCTCCAGGTAGCGCCGTTCTCTTATGCGGTGGAAGGTGGGGGCGAAGTTGATGTCGTAGACCCACCCGACCTGGAGCAGTTTGAAGTCGTTGAGGTTCTGCACGTGGTCGATATCGACGATCCGGTGCTGTAGCAGGTCCTCATAGACCTCTTCCGAGAAACCCGGCGTATCGGGCAGGCCCAGTTCGATGGCCTCGTTCCCTTCGCTCTCTCCCCTTTGGTAGTGATCTATGACGACCTGCCAGATATCCAGCTTGTCGGCATCGCGCAGCAGCCGCGAGAAGAACAGGCAGTCGGAGGTCTCCTCCTCCGGGAGGACGGCCCGGTTGTGATAGCGGATAGCACACAGGATGAGGTCACGCTCGGGGGCCTCGAACCGGTCGAGGACACCCTCCCTCTCCAGGACAGCGATGCCCAGTTCCGCATGGTCTTCCGAATCGCGATCCGAGAAGGTACGGTAACGCGCGTACTGCTCGAAACGACCCACGTCGTGCAGTCGGGCAATAACATCGGCCAGGAACAGCCCGTGGGCATCCAGCTCCAGCTGCTTCCCGATGTCCCTGATCTCGGTGCAGACGCGCTGTGTATGCTCCTCTTTCAGCGTGATGTTCCGCTGCAGGTCCTCATCCCCGCTCCGGAAGGTCTGAACATAGCGGTGGAACCACTCCTCTACCTTCCCCACATCTTCTTCCCGTATGTTCGGCTTCACCGGTTCAGCGCCTTCCCGACCACGAAGCCTCCCCGGTTCACGCCCACTCGCTCAGCGATCAGGTCGCACTTGATAATCAGCAGGGAGTAGATGTCCCGATCCACATCCAGCAGGGCTTCGAGATTGCCCTGACCTTTCGCGATGACCACATCGGAAGCCCCCAACACCTGCCTGAACTCCTCGGACGCTGATTCCAGCACCGCTCCGGGGGCATCGTCGCCGGTCGTGATGACTTCCACGAGCCCTTCCATTCCCACGCTCCGGGCATCTTCGAGGGTGGCGTCGTTGATGACCGGGCCCCCGCGTACCGCGAAATATCGCTCGGGAACGTCGATCTGCTGGAGGAAGAGTCGGTCAAGGACGATCTCACCGGCGTTGTCGCCGATGTAGAGCAGGGTAGCGGCCGAAGCCAGCTCATCCCTCAACTGTTCGGAATGATCGATGGACAGCGGTGTCCGGAGCACCCGGTCGATGGTCTCCATCACATCGAATTGATGCTGTGAGGCGAAGTCGATGGCGTTGCCGGCGACTGCCAGTCGCATGGCTATATCGAAGGGATCGTCGGATCCATCGACCATGGCTTCGAGATCGGCCAAGCGGTCCAGCATCATACGGTTGGCATCCGTCTTGATCCGCCGATAGGGATCCGGATCGTCCAGGTCGCTACGGATCATACGGTGCAGGTCACGTCCCAGGACGGGGGGAGACTGTCGGTAGTCCACCTTCGCCAGGTATTCCAGCAGGCGGCGCATCCCGGGTTCGCGGACCTCTTCCGGGAGCATCCCCGCCTGCAGGAGACGTGTGTAGCTCTGGACGATGCAAGGTATGCAATCGAGTGAGATATCCATCCCCACACTCTCTGCTAAGTGTTGACAGCTTCAAGGTAGTCTCCAGAGAGCCTGCAGAAAGGCCCATCCGCTCTAAAGGGTCTGACGGGTCACAACCGTGCATCAATCATCCCTGAGGGGTAGCTGAGAGACGTCCAGCCCCAAGCCGATGGCGCAGCATCCGGCCAGGAGCTAGCCTTTCACCCGATGAAGTCTCCCGGGATTGTCGGCAATATCGGCACCGGAAGGTGATATCATATATTAGCATGGTTTCGCCCTGCCGCCGCGGGCGGACCGCTATCGTTCAGGGAGGTTAGCGTGAGCACAACGACGGACAGGCCCTGGTTGGCCCACTACGAGAAGACCGTACCGCACCGGGTGACGCACCGCCCCGTGTGCCTCCACGAACTCCTCCCCGAGGCCGCGAGAGCCTGGCCTGACAGGGCGGCGGTCGTCTTCTCGGTGGGCGCCGCCGGACGGGTCTTCAGCTCCTCGATGACCTACGCCCGGCTGCAAGCCGTCGTCGAGCGTTTCGCCGCCTCGCTGCAGCGACTCGGCGTACAGAAGGGGGACCGGGTCGCCCTCTACCTCCCCAACTGCCCCCAGTTCGTCATCGCCTACCTGGCCACCCTGCGGACCGGCGGGATCGCCGTGCCGTTCAACCCGCTCTACTCCGCCCGCGAGGCCGAGTACCAGCTCAGGGACTGCGGGGCGAGGATCGTCGTAGCGCTCGACCGCTTCTACCCCCTGCTCGGGCAGGTCCGGCACCGGACCGCGCTCGAGCGGGTCGTCGTCACCTCCGTCAAGGAGCACTTCCCTCGGGTGCTCTGGCTCCTGTACTCCCTCACCAAGGGGCGCCGCGAGCGGGTGACGCGCCTCGAGGGGGACGATGTCCGCTTCCGCTCGATGCTCGTCCCGGGGACGCCGGACCCGGTCGCCGTCGTCGAGGAGGACACCGCCGTCCTCCTCTACACCGGCGGGACGACGGGCATTTCCAAGGGGGCCGAGCTGTCGCACCGGAACCTGGTCTATAACGCCGAGCAGAACAGGGACTGGGCGGGGATCGGCCGGGGGACCGAGGTCGCTCTAGCGGCGCTCCCCATGTTCCACGCTTTCGGGCTGACCTGCTGCCTCGACCTGGGGATGCTCACCGGGACCACCCTGATCCTCGTGCCCAACCCGACCGACACCGCGGGGCTGGTGCGGACCATCCACCGCCACCGGCCGACCGTCTTCCCCGTGGTGCCGACGCTCCTGGTGGCCATCGGCAACCTCCCCGGTCTGGAGCGCTACGACCTGCGGTCGGTCCGCATCATGCCGTGCGCGGGCAGCCCCCTGGCCCTTTCCGTACAGGAGGCCTTCATCGAGCGCACCGGGGTGAGGCCCGTGGAGGGGTACGGGCTGACCGAGGCGTCGCCGGTGGTCACGGGGAACCCCCCCTTCGGTGACGACCGCCACGGCACCATCGGCCTCCCCTACCCGGACACCGAGGTGCGGGTGGTCGACTTCGAGACCGCTGAGAGGGACATGCCGTTCGAGGGGGACTGGACCCAGTACGGGGAGATCGTCGTCCGGGGCCCCCAGGTGATGAAGGGCTACTGGAACCGCCCGGAGGAGACCGCCGCTCAGATCCGGAGCGGCTGGCTGCGCACCGGCGACATCGGCCAGATGCACCGCGACGGCTACTTCCGGATCGTCGACCGCCTCAAGGACATGATCATCCGGAGCGGTATGAAGATCTACCCGGCGGAGATCGAGGCAGTGCTCCACGAGCATCCGGGCGTCCTCGAGGCCCTGGTGATCGGCGTCCCCGACGAGACGCGGGGCGAACTGGTCAAGGCCTTCGTCGTACCTCGGCCCGACGCCGTACTGCGGGAGGACGACGTCCTGGCCTTCTGCCGGGCGAACATGGCACAGTTCAAGGTCCCCTCGGCCGTCGAGATCCGGCCCCAGTTGCCGCACTCGGCGGTGGGGAAGCCTCTCCGGAGACTGCTGCGGGAGGAAGTGTCGGCGTGAGCGCAAGCCCGGCCAGGCAGAGCACCGCCCTGGTCACGGGTACGTGCGCCCTGGTGTCCGGGGCCACCGGCTTCCTGGGCGGGCAGCTCGCCCAGGTCCTCCACCGGGAGGGATGCCGGGTACGCATCCTGGTGCACAAGCGGCGTCGCATCGACCACCTCACCGCCATGGGGGTCGAGGCTGTCGAGGGGGACCTGCTCGACCCGGCTTCGCTGGTCCGCGCCACCGAAGGGCAGCGGATCGTCTTCCACACCGCCGGCAGAGTCACCGACTGGGGCCCGCGCGAGGAGTACTTCCAGGTCAACGCCCAGGGCACGGCCAACCTCATCGCCGCCTGCCGGGAGACGGGGGTCGAGCGACTGGTGCACATGAGCTCCCTGACGGTGCTCGGCCTGCCGCGCACGGGTGAGTTGATCAACGAGGAGACGCCGTACGCCGATGTCCGCGACCCGTACAGCGCCAGCAAGCAGGCCGGGGAGCGGCTGGTGCGCGAGGCACACGGCGGCGGGGGCCTCGCGACCACAGTCATCCGCTGCGGCGTGATCTGGGGGCCGGGAGATATCACCATCCTGCCGCGCATCGCGGCGCTCCTCCGCCGGCGGGCCCTCCCCTGGATCGACCACGGGCGCAACCTCATCGGCCTGTCGCACGTCGAGAACCTCAGCCGCGGATGTATCCTGGCGGCCGAGTCGCCGGTGGCCGGGGGACAGGTCTACCACCTCACCGACGGCGAGGAGATCACCGCGCGCCAGGCCATCGAAGCCATCGCCGGGGCCATGGGGGCACCGCCGCCGCGGGTGTCGCTCCCCTTCTGGGCCGTCTACGGCACGGCTGCCCTGGTCGAGGCGGCGGCCCGCCTCGCCGGGCGACAGACCCCCCCGCCGGTCACCCGCTACGCGGTGCGCCTGGTGGCCTGCGACTGCCGCTACGACATCGGCAAGGCGCATCGCGAGCTGGGCTACCGGCCCCTGGTGACCTTCCGGGAGGGGATCGCCGGGCTCGATCTCGTGGAGGCCGCGCGGTCCGTAGCGTCTCCTACCGCGTCATGACAGGCCCGGATCCCACCCGCGCGACGGTCCGGATCGAGAGCCTCGGCGTCCACCTCCCGGAGAAGGTGGTGACGACCGAGGAGATCCTGGCCTCCTGCCGTCGGCGCCCCCGCTGGGACCTGGAGCGTATCACCGGGATCAGGGAACGGCGCGTGGCGGTGGGGGAGGGAGCGGTGGACCTCGGAGTCGCCGCGGCCCGGAAGACGTTGGCCATGTCGCGCTACCGTGCCGGGGACCTTGGCGCGGTCATCTGCACCAGTATCTCCCGGCACCACCGCCCGGACGAGTTCACCCTGGAACCGGCTACGGCGGTGCTCGTCCGCCGGGCGATCGGGGCCGGTAAGGCCCTTGTCTTCGACCTGGTCAACGCCTGCGCCGGGATGCTCAACGGCATCTGGGTGCTGCAGGGACTCATCCGGGCGGGCGTGGTCTCCAACGGCATGGTGGTGAGCGGCGAGCAGAACATGCCCCTGGCCGAGACCGCGGCGCGCGAGATGCGGCACAGCTTCGACCGCCAACTGGCGGCCCTGACCCTCGGGGACGCCGGAGCAGCCCTGATACTCGACCGGTCCCCCGACGAACGCTACGGCTTCCACCGGATCGATCTGGTGACCGGGGCGAAACACGATCACTACTGCTACTCCCGGCCGTCCCCCCGGGGCCGGGGGGGCATCCTCATCACCAAGGCACGGGGTCTCCAGCGGAAGGGCAACGAACACTTTCCCGCCTACTTCAAGCGGGCGCTCGACGACACCGGGTGGGCAATGGACGAGCTGGACCACGTCATCCCGCACCAGGTCTCGGTCCGGGTGATCAAGAATGGGATCAAGGTCGTCGAGCGCTTCCTCGGCTGCGCCACCCCGGAAGTCTACCGGTGCCGGGCCGATGTCTACGGCAACACCACCACGACCAGCCACTTCGTCGTCCTCCACGACCTGATGCTGGACGGGAGCTTGCGTCAGGGGCACCGCGTGCTCCTCTTGAGCGGAGCATCGGGGATCGTCATCGGCAATGCTACGGTCACCTTCGACGACCTGCCGGAGCGGTACCGGGCCGCCAACGAGGTGCGGGCGGAGGAGCCGGGCGGGTGAGGTGCCGCCTGGAGAATCTCGGCGTGAGCCTGCCCGGTAGGCGCCTATGGCCCCGGGGCGCTCTGTGGCACGCCGCCCGCGCGGGGCGCCGCTCCCTGAAGGGGTCGAGCCACCGCCCGGCCGACATCGAGGTGCTGGTGAACTCCGGCATCCACCGGGACGACCACACCTGCGAGCCGGCCATGGCCGCCTACATCCAGCACCGGCTCGGCATCAACGTCGAGTTCCAGGGGAGGCCCACCCTTTCCTTCGACCTGCTCAACTGCGGCTGCGGAATGCTAAACGCCGTCCAGGTGGTCTCTTCCCTGATGGCTGCCGGGGAGGTGCGGGTGGGCATGGTGGTAGCCAGCGAGGCGAATCGCGACCGACGCCCCGACCCCGGGTACCCCTATCCGGCCAGCGGGGCGGCGCTGCTCCTCGACATCTCTCCGCGGCAGGACATCGGCTTCGGCGGCTTCGCCTTCCGGACGCACGACGAACGGGCCGACCTGTACTCCTCGGTGGTCAGCCTGGCCGAGAAGCGCGGGCGCATCGTCATGAGGAGGAGTCCGGAGGTGGAGGATGCCTGGCTGGCCGCGGCCCGCCCGGTCGTCGACGAGGTGCTGGAGAAGGACCGGCTCCGGCGGGAGGACATCGACCTGGTCGTCCCGGCGCAGGTCTCCCCGGGCTTCCTGACCCGACTCCCCGAGGCCATCGGCGTATCCCGGGAGAAGGTGGCGGACTTCTCGGCCGACCTCCCCGACACCTTGA
>CAYUVJ010000132.1:0-6547 GCA_964447955.1 uncultured Gemmatimonadota bacterium | reverse complement strand
CCAGCCAGACGATCTGGGTGCGGCCCTGCATCTCGGGGGCGTTGATCGAACGGCTGCGTTCGGCCCGCAGTTCCCCCCGCACCACCACGTCGAGGACGAACTCCCCTTCGGTGGCGGTGGCGAAGAGTACCTCGTCCCACGGGTCGGCCAGGAGCCGCGGCAGGGTGAACCCGCCCACGATCACCACCACCAGCAGGACGAGCAACAGGCGTCGGTTCTTGAAGAATCGCTTCATCGTCATCACCTACCGGAAGATCCGCATCGACATACCCCCGCGTCCGCCCATCTGCATGATTATGTTGCCGCCCGCCGCGTCGGTCCGGCGCTCCTTGAGGGCGTCGGCTCCGGCGCTCTCCAGCGAGGGGAGCGGCTCGAAGGGGTCACGCAGGGCGACCAGCACGCCGGCCCGCAGTCCCTCACGTACCACCACGAAGTTGCGGTTCTCGGGCCCCAGTTCCACGGGTATCTCCCGGAAGGAACCATCCAGCAGGAACACCATCGACTGACCCTCCCGCCGGAAGACCGCCTCCAGCGGGATCTGGACCGCCTCTGGCTCATAGGCGGTGATGACGCTGACCTGGGCGCTCATCCCCGGCCGCAGACGCAGATCGGTCTCCTTCAGGGTCACTGTGCAGTCGAATACCTTGACCTGGGAGAACCCCATCCGGCGGGCCAGGGGGCTCACATCGGTCACCGTCGCCTGGTAGATGGTGTCGGGATAGGCGTCCACCACCACCATCGCCACCTGGTCCCGGGCGACCAGGTGGATGTCCATCTCCGAGATGGGCAGAGTGATGATCATCCGGTCCAGGTTGGGGATCGAGATGATGGTCTGTCCGGAGTAGGGGGTGTCCCCCACCTTTACCTTGGTCTGTCCCTCGGGCCCCCAGTTGGACTCGTATACGACCAGTCCCCCCTGCTCGGCGTAGAGGGTGGTCATCTCGAGTTCCCGCCGCATCTGGTCCACATCCGACTGCTCCCGGGCGATGCGGCTGTTGACCCGCACCAGGCCGGCGGTATCCACCCGCTTCTGGGTGTTGATGGCCTCCTGGGCCCGGATCAGGGAGAGTTCGCTCTTCTTGAAGCTCAGTTCCTCCTGGCGGCGGCGCACCTCGGCCTCGAACTCCATCCGCTGCAGGTTGAGCTTGGCCTTCTCGAAGCTGAACTGGGTCATCTCCAGCGAGGCGACCAGGCCGGCCATGCGGCTGTCCTGCTGAGCCAGGGTCTTGCGCAACTGGGCCTTCGCGTCCTCCAGGTCTCCCTCGGCCTCCTGCAGGGCGTCCTGCAGAGCGCTGGAGTCGAACTTCACGATCAGGTCCCCCGGCTCCACGATGGTCCCCTCCGGGACCATCTCGATGATCTGCGCGCCGGTGGCCATGCCACCCCCCTGGCCCCCCCGGCCGCCGCTGAACCGCATGCGCGGCGCGGTGTAGGTGACCGTGTCGGCGGCCTTGAGGATCCCGCGCTCCACCGTCATGGCCACGAAGGGCCGGGATACCGCTGCGATCGTCATCACATCACCGGCCCGGGAACCCGCCCCCAGCAGGGTGGCGGTCCCGACCACGACCAGGAGCACCGTCAGTACGCCCACCGTGATCCAGGCCCGGGGGCGCAGTCTCGGGAGTGGAATACGGAACTTCATCTCAACAGCCTCCTGTCGGTCCGATGCTATCCTGGGGCGGTGTCTCCCCGGGGGGCGGGGTGCGCATACGCTGGCCGCCCATGATGTTCCAGGCCCGCAGGCTGTCCCGCAGGGCGGGCGAGATGGAACGCAGGTCGAAGCCCTCACCGGAGAGCAGCTGCTGCACCTCTCGACGGAGGGTGTCGGGCAGGGTGGCGACCCGCTGCTGCAGGGCCGCCCTCATCTGCGCGGTGCGGGCCGAGTCGGGCTGGGCGCGGACGAAGCCACTCCCGGCCTGACCGCCCTCGGTGCCCATCTGGCCGCGCATCTGCTCGAACCGGGCCCGCTGTTCGGGAGTGAGGGTCGAGGGGTCGAGACCCGCCATTCCCTGACCGCGCTGTCCCGCGGCGCCGGCCGTGTCCATGCCCCGGCCCCCCCGTCCACCACGGGGAGTGTCGCCGGCCGGCACGGCCTCAGGCTGGACCAACACCCGGGCCTTACCGTATTCCTGACCCTGGTCCTGGATGGACCGGACGGTCGTGGCCGGCAGGCTGCGGCGTCCGGCCAGCTGGGCCATCACGGCGCTGGCATCGTTCTGCCAGGTGAGTTCGACCCGGTCGCCTTCCGCCAACCCGGAGACCACCTGGACCATCGACTCGTTGCGCAGTCCCAGTTCCACGGTGACCGGCTCTGTCCGGCCGATGAGCTTCACACAGCAGCCGCCGCCGAGGACCCCCAGGGCGGCCAGCGGCACCCGCAGGGTCTCCTGCAGGTCGGCCACCACGACCTCCACACCGGCCGTCATGCCGGGCCGGATCCGGTCGTCGGAAGCGTCCAGGGTGACCACGGATGGGAAGACCCGCACGTTGCCGCCGTTGCTGGTCTCCTGGGCCAGGGTCGAGATGTCGGTGACCCGTCCGGTGAATAACTGACGCGGGTAGGCTTCCAGCCGGACACGGGCCGGCTGTCCGGTCTGGATCTGGTCGGCGTCCAGTTCGTTGACCGTGAAGGTGACCTGGAGCACGGAGAGGTCGGGGATCTGCAGGATGTCCTGACGCCGGCGGACCGTGTCCCCCTCCTTGACCTTGGTCCGGTCCGAGAAGCGGCCCTGCTCGGCATGGATGATCATGCCGGTGAGGGGGGTCGTGATGACGAGGGCCGCGATCTCCCGGCGGGTCTCCGCCACGTCGTCGATGCGCTCCTGCAGGTTGATCTCCTGCTGCCGCCGGTCGGCCTCGTTGATGATCTTCTGCGCCTCCAGCTTGCGCCGGGCTTCAGCCAGCGAGATGCGGGCCCGCTCGACGTCGAGTTCCCCCTGCTGCTGCTCGAGCGCCGAGGCGAACTCCAGGCTCTGGAGCCGCAGCTGCATCTGGTCCCAGGAGAGTTCGGCGCTGCGCACCGAGTTCTCCAGGTCCTTGATGTTGTTGTCCAGGTCGACCAGCGCCTGATCGAACTGGGCCTGGGCGGTCTCGAGGGCGTCGAGCTCGGTCTCGAGCTGTTCGGCCGCCGACGTGGTGTCCAGCCGGGCCACGATCGTCCCGGCCGGAACCACCTGTCCCTCGGGGATCAGGTAGACCAGCTGCAGGTCGCCGCGCACCGAGGAGGGGACCTCGATGAAAACCGCGTTGGCCGCCCGGACCGTGCCCGAGCCGGTCACCACGACCTCCATCGGTCCCCGGGTGACGGTCACGTACTTGCTCCCGCCCCCGGCCGCACCCCTGCCCAGCCCGAACACCAGGGCCAGCACGACGACGATGACCAGGCCGCCGCCACCCAGCAGCAGGCGGGGCCGTTCGATGATTCTCTTGATGAGTGCATTCATAGCGTTTGTTCGACACCACCCCGGGGGTTAGACTTTCCACCGTTCCGTTCGTTCAGGATGCTCTGTTCCGGCGCCCGTGCCCGGGGGCGTTGGGGGTCAGATCGCTCCGGAGGGCCCTTCCATCCGGCTCCTAGGAGATACAAGACCCCGCTCGCCCCTATTCAACGCTCCTCCAGGACCTTCGTTATGCGCAATCATGTCTCTTCCTTCCCGCGGCATCGCGTCCTCCCGCTCCTGCTGCTGGCTGCGGCAGCGACCACGTCCTGCAGCCCGGCCCGCGACCTCGGCCCCGGTGCCTTCCCTCACGGGGTGGTCGTCTGTGCCGACACCCTGGCCGCGTCGGTGGGGCGGGATGTACTGGCTGCCGGCGGCAACGCCGTGGACGCCGCCGTGGCGACCGGCTTCGCCCTCGCGGTGACCTATCCCACCGCCGGCAACATCGGTGGCGGCGGGTTCATGGTCATCCGCTTCGCCGATGGCCGCACCACCGCGCTCGATTTCCGGGAACGCGCCCCGGCGGCCACCTCCCCTACGATGTTCACCGACGAACGCGGAGCCTACTCCAGCCGACTGCATCACAACAGCCATCGCTCGGTCGGGGTACCGGGCACGGTGGCCGGACTTGCCCTGGCTCACGAGCGCTACGGTTCCCTGGAATGGGCCAAGCTGGTCGCCCCGGCCGAACGTCTCGCCCGGGAGGGATTCATGCTCACCCCGGGACTGGCCCGTTCGCTGGCCGGGGCCCTGCGCTCCATGGAGGACCACCCCGCCAGCCGGGCGAAATTCTCCCGGAACGGCGAACCCTACCAGGCCGGTGAGACCTGGCATCAGCCCGACCTGGCAGCCACCCTCGAGCGCATCCGGCGTCAGGGACGGGACGGCTTCTACCTTGGGGAGACCGCCCGCCTGCTGGCCGAGGAGATGCGTCGGGGGGGCGGACTGATCACCGAGCAGGACCTGGCCGATTATCGGGCCGAGGAGCGTACCCCCGTACACGGCACCTATCGCGGCGTCGAGGTCGTCGGCATGTGTCCGCCCAGCAGCGGGGGGACCGCGCTCATCGAGATGCTGAACATCCTGGAGGGATTCGACCTGATCGCCATGGGTCACAACTCGCCGTCCTATCTGCACTATTTGACGGAGGCCATGCGCCGGGCGTTCCTGGACCGGGCCCGTTTCCTGGCCGACCCCGCCTTCGCCGACGTCCCGGTCGAGCGGCTGACGAGCAAGGAGTATGCGGCCGGTCTGCAGGCCTCGATCGATCCCGGGAAGGCCACTCCGTCGGAGGTGGCCGACATCGAACTGCCGGCCGAGAGCCCGGAGACCACGCACATCTCCATCGTGGACGCCGCCGGGAACGCGGTCTCGATGACGTACACCCTCGAGGCCGGCTACGGCTCGAAGATCACCGTGCCGGGAGCCGGCTTCCTGCTCAACAACGAGATGGGGGACTTCAACGGACAGCCCGGTCTGACCACCGAGAGAGGTCTGATCGGCAGCGAGCCCAACCTGGCCCGGCCCGGTCAACGCATGCTCTCCAGCATGTCCCCGGTCATCCTGGTCCGGGACGGAAGACTCCTCGCCGTGGTGGGGAGTCCGGGGGGGCGCACCATCATCAACACCGTGTTGCAGGTCGTGCTCAACATCATCGACTTCGACATGGACATCCACGACGCGGTGGCCGCCGCCCGTATCCATCATCAGTGGTTCCCCGATGAGTTGAGGATCGAGGGGGACGGGGTGGCTCCCGAGGTGGTCGCCGCCCTGGAGGCCATGGGACATCAGGTGCGGATGCGCGGGAGTCAGGGACACGCCAACAGTATCCTGATCGATGTCCGTTCCGGGACCCGCATCGGGGTCGCCGATCCCCGTCAGGCGGACGGCGCGGCCATCGGGCACTGACGGCCGCCCGGCCTCGGGAGCGAGGGGTAGAGAGCGACCAAGAGAAAGAGGGACGCGACATGGTCACCGCCATGACGATCGCCGGATCGGACTCCGGCGGGGGGGCCGGCATCCAGGCCGACCTGAAGACCTTCCACGCCCACGGGGTGTATGGGACCTCGGTGGTGACCGCCCTGACCGCCCAGAACACCAAGGGCGTGAGTGCTATCCACGCCTTGCCCCCCGACTTCGTGGTGGAGCAGTACGTTCAGGTGATGAGCGACATCGGGACCCAGGCGGCCAAGACCGGGATGCTGGCCGAGGCCGGGATCATCGAGGCCCTGGCTGACGCCTTCGCCGAGCATCCCCTGCCCCACCTGGTCGTCGACCCGGTCATGATCAGCAAGGCCGGCTCCCCCCTGCTGGAACCGTCGGCGATCCAGGCCCTGGGCGAGCGGATCGTCCCCCTGGCCGACCTGGTGACCCCCAACCTGCACGAGGCCGCCGCCCTGACCGGGATGAAGGCGATCCGGGACCTTGCGGGGATGGCCGAAGCGGCCGAACGAATCCGTGCCCTGGGGGCCCGGGCGGTGCTGGTGAAGGGGGGACATCTGCCGGAGGAGGACGAAGCGGTCGACCTGCTCTACGACGGGTCCAAGACCCTGGAGTTCCGGGCCGAGCGGCTCGACCAGCGCCATACCCACGGTACCGGTTGTACCTATTCGGCCGCCATCACCGCCGGGCTCGCCCGGGGCCTCCCCCTGATCGATGCCGTCCGGCGGGCGAAGACTTATATCACCGAGGCGATCCGCACCGCCCCCGGTTTGGGGTCGGGGGTGGGGCCGCTCAACCACTTCGTGGATGTGGACACCCCGTTTTGACCGGCCCCTGCCCGCCCGGGGAACCCACCGGCCTGCCGGGTAGCAATGCCTGACCGGCCCTCCCCCGACCGTTACCTCGGGAACACCATGGCCTCCGGGTTGGGCCAGCTCGTCCGGCTGGCGGTGGTCTTCTGGCTCACCCCCATCCTCATCGACGGGTTGGGTCTGACCCGCTACGGGATCTGGGTCCTCCTCTTCGCCCTGGTCGAATACACCGAGTTGTTCACCTTCGGCATCGGCAGTTCCTTCTCCCGGTTCATCGCGGCCGCCGACCGGGAACGTCGTCCGGCCGAGGTCTCCCGGGTGGTCTCCACCGGCGTAGCCATCTATGTAGTCCTGACC